>JAAEOK010000023.1 GCA_024244705.1 Alphaproteobacteria bacterium | reverse complement strand
CGCGTCTTCAACTCATACGACGACATCGTCGACCACTGCTGTGACGCCTGGAACAAGCTCATCGATCAGCCCTGGAAAATCATGTCGATCGGACACAGGCAATGGGCACATAGGTCATGATCAACGGGATTTGGTATTACTCGCAAGCTCTGCGAACTATCGCTTTCCCGCCGCTGACGGTGGCGTGGCCAACGGCCATCTGCATAGAATCCGCGATGCCCGAATGCTAGCTTGTGTCCGCTGCGGGAAGGGGCAGGCATGGCGCGTAGACTTTCGGCAATTCTGGCTTCCGATGTTGTCGGCTATTCCAAACTCATGGCCGTAGACGAGACCGGCACTCTTGCCGCGCTGCGCGAACACCGGCAGAATCTTTTCGATCCCGAAATCGCGAAACGCGGCGGGCGCATCGTCAAATTGATGGGCGACGGGGCGCTGGTCGAGTTCGCCTCCATTGTCGATGCGGTCGAGGCCGCGCTTGCCATCCAGCGATCGCTCGCCGCCGACGACGGTCCGATAACACTCCGTATCGGCATCAATCTCGGCGATGTCATCATCGACGGCGACGACATCTACGGCGACGGGGTCAACGTCGCGGCCCGCATGGAAGCCCTGGCCGAGACCGGCGGCATCTGCATTTCCTCCATCGTTCACGAAAGTCTCGGCAATCGGATCGACGCCGTCTTCGCCGATGCCGGCGAGCATCGTGTGAAAAACATCGAGCGACCGATCCACGTATTTCGTTGGCCGGCTCGCGGCGCTGCAGCACCGGGCCGCCGATTGATCCCGGCCGAGTTGAAACAGGACAACACAATCACCGTAGCGCGCTTCGAGAATCTGTCCGATGACGCCGAGTTGGGCTACTTCTGCGACGGCGTATCCGAGGACATCGCTGCCGCGCTCGGCAACATCGCGCAATTGACCGTCGTTTCCGACGCGCGCGGCAATGACCATGGCACGACCGCACCGGGCGGCCGCGAGGCGGGTCACTACGTCTTGGCCGGTAAGGTGCGCAAGGCCGGCAGACGTATCAGAGTCTCCGCGCAATTGGTCGATCGCCACACCGGCGTACAGCGCTGGGCCGATCGTTTCGACCGCGACGCAAGCGACCTTTTCGACGTCCAGGACGACGCGACCCGCAATATCGTCATCGGCGTCCACACCGAGCTGGGTTCCGGCTCCTATACCAATCACTGGCAATGGGGAACCGAGAATTTCGAGGCCTGGCAGCTCATGGCCAAGGGCTTTCGCGAATTCCAGAAATTCTCGCCCGATAGCATGGTCCAGACCGTCGCCTTTTGGGAACAGGCGGTGGCCATCGACCCCGACTATCTGGCTCCACTCATGGGCGCCGGATACTGCTATTCCTTTTTGGCGATGATCTCGGATGACGCAGCGGCGCGGGATTACCTAGCCAAGGCGCAGGCCATATTCGAGCGATCCGTCGTCGAGGCGCCAAACGACATCAGACCGTATTCGGTCAAGCGGGGGGTCGAAATCGCCCACGGAAACTACAATGCAGCAATCGCCGCCGCCCAAACCGCGCTCGACATGGAACCCAACGATGCGGCCTGCCGAGGGACGTTCGCTCTGGCTCTGATGAGCGCCGATAGACCCGCCGATGCCTTGGCGCAACTCACCAAGGCCGCGGGCGACATGGCCAGCCCCCCGGGCTGGTTCATCATGGCCCAATGTCAGTGCAATTATATGCTCGGCAACCTAGCCGAAGCGCTCCGCATCATCCGGGAAACCGTCGCTAACGTTCCTGATTTCTATCCCGGGCCCGTCCTCGCCGCGGCCCTCGCGGCCGAGCTCGACCTCACCGATGAAGCCGCGGCAATGCGCATGAAAGTGCTCGAACTGGATCCGGAATTCAGCGCCCGGCGATTCGCCAAATCGCAAGGGCTCAAAAACGTCGCGCATTGCGAGAGGCTGATCGAAGCCTTGACCCGCGCCGGATTGCCGGAATGAGCAGGATCGGTGGTTTTGGTACAGGAGCCGCCGCTGCCAATCGTGCCGCGCTATCGCCGCCTTCAGGTTGGCGAGATGCGAAGAGTCGCTTTTCTTCATCGCACCGCCAACGATCACCAGGAATGTCGTCTCGACGGGTAAGAAGGCGGTAGCGGTGGGGCAAACCTATTCCATTAATCGGCGATACCTGAGTACGATGGCCGCGATTAGGCCACCGGTCATCATGATTTGCGGCTATAGCAACGCCCACCTTCGGATCACGGATGCGCAGAAATGGTCATCTCTTGCCCCCACTCGGAACTCCCTCTGAAGGTTGTTCTTGAACGGCTGAAGGAATCGGCCGACCGACCTTTCGAGGATGCCCGTCCCATTCCGCCCGAGATTCATCATTCTCGCGCGTTCTTGGAACTCGAGCGGGAAGCCATGTTTGCGCGAGAATGGATTTGCGTTGGGCGCGCGGATGAAATCGCGGCACATGGCGATTACCTGACCCATAATATCGCGGGTGTGCCTATCATTGTCGTTCGTCAGGCGGATGGTTCCATCAAAGCCTTCGTGAATGCTTGCGCCCACCGATTCACTCGCCTTCTCTCGGACGAAACGGGATCACGCAAACGGTTTACATGTCCCTATCACGCCTGGACCTACGATTGTGCCGGGGACCTGATTCGAGCCCCGTATATGGAGATGAAGGACGGCTTCGATCCTTCCAAACACGGCCTCCGCCGGTTGCAGATCGAAGTCTGGGAAGGCTTCCTCTACGTCACCTTGGCCGATCATCAGACCAAGACCGTGGCCAAGTCGCTGGCGCCTTTGCGCGACAATGTAGTCGGGCGCTACGACATGGCCTGCTACCGAACCGTGATGCGCGAATCCATGACCTGGAACGCCAACTGGAAGAACCTGATCGAGAACTTCAGCGAGAGCTATCACGTCCCCATCGTCCACCGGAAGACCTTCGCCCGTCACCACAAGAAATTGGATGTCTATGTCTGCGGCGAAGACAGCGACCATTACGGCTATCACCGGGCAGCGCAGCCGTCCGATGAGCGTCCCGGTGCGGCGCATCCCGCCAACAAGCGACTGAACGGCGAGTGGCGGCGAATGATGGTCGATTTCTGCGTCTTCCCGGCCCACCTGGTGACGTTGATGCCGGATTATTTATGGTACATCTCCGTGCAGCCGGTCGGCACCGATCCAATGCGCGCCACGTGGGGCGTCGCAGTCCCGCCGGAGATCCTCGCCGACGTGCCCGACACCGAGTATGAGTCCTGGCTGGATGAATTCAGGGCCTATATGGATATGGCTAATGGCGAGGACAGGCCTGTCGTCGAGGGCCTGCATCGAGGCACCGCTTCGCCGATGCTGCCCGATGGCGCGCTCCACCCGATCGAGCGTAACATTTGGCAGTTCATCCGCTATCTCGACAGAGTGTGTGGCGGGAACAGGTAAACACCGCCGCTAGCCGTGCCGCGCCATCGCCGCCTTCAGTTTGGCGAGATGCGACGAGTCGCTTTTCTTCATCGCGATAACGATCACCGGATGGAGGAGCTTCCACAACCCGGTCGCCTCGCATACGGCGTGGAGCGTGGTTTCGGTGCCCGCGCCGACCGGCACCAGGGAATAGGTATAGGTCGCGGTCACCCCGCCCTGGGTCGAGGTCAGCGCGATCCGCTCGCCGCGGTCCAGCGCGGTCACCCGCGACTGCCGCATCTTGCCGCGGGCCCTGAATTCGAGGTGGGTGCCGACTTCGAGCGGACCCGGCGTGGTCTGGGTCATGTCGTCGATGCCGGTCATCCAGTCCTGGGCATGGCGGAAATTGGTGAGGAAATCCCAGACCTCCGCCGGCGGCGCGGCGATCGTTTCTGTCACCGTGAAACCATCGGCCATTCATTGCCTCCCTTGTCCTAGACCTAAAGCCTAGCAAACGACGCCCGTGACGGCCACGGGTCGCGCGCGACGGCCGAAACACTGTTGCGGTGAATCGGGTGGCGGCCCCTCGTCTGGGCCCAGCCGAAGGGCCTGGTTTCGGCCTTCCCACCACCCGCACCGGCGGCTATCGTCACCAGGTGTCCCGCCTCGGGCGCTATTCTTGGTTGCTTTCAGGCGGCGAGCCAATCACTGGGAGGAAACGCCATGCCGATGTACATCAACCATTTCACCTGCAACGCCGCCGCCTGGCCGACCGATCGCGACCGCGAGATCGCCGCCTGGACCGACATGGTCGGCGCTGCCGACGAACTGGTGGAGGGACCCAGTGCGGTCAAATTCACCGGCTGGATCAGCAACACCGAGGGCTACGTTCTGCTCGAGGCCGACTCCAAGGCCGAGGTGATCAGGTTGTGTGCCAAGTTCTGGCCGCTCTTCCACAACGACATCATGGAGATCGTGCCGACAGCCGAGGCCGGCCCCGCCATCCTGGCAGGTACCCGGGAAGGATGGGAGCGGAAATAGCCGTCGCGCGAGCCGTCTTCGCGCCACCGGGATTCGGCGCGGGTTTGCATCGGCGGAGCGGGACCGGTCGCGCGGCCCGGTCATATCCACTCGATCGCATCCCTCAGCCAAGGATGGGTGGTGAGGCTCGCTTCGCGCCAGGCGAGAAAGAGGGCGCGGGTAAACTCCGGCGCCCCTTCGACGGGATGGAGTCGGCCCTGCCGCACGTGGGTCGCACTCAGCCGCCACGGCAAATAGGCCGACCCGCCATGTTCCAAGAGATGATCGAGCGCCCACCGGCTCGAACCGAACGTCATGTGGGCGGTCTCATCGATCGGCCAGGCACGTGAATGCTGGCGGCGGAACTCGGCGCCCAAATCGACATAGATATAGTCGGGGTCCCAGGACTGAACGGTTCGGCATACGGTCGAAACCTGCACCAGTCGGTCAGGGGTGACCCGGTGCGAGGCCAGCCCCGGCCCGGTAAGCGATTCGGCAATCAGTGCCGCGTCGACGAGGCCGCTCGAAAGCCAGCGGCCGACTTCGTTCATGTCGCCGGGCCACGCCTCGAGCGCGAGGTCGGGGTGGCGGTCCCGGACCCGATCGAGCCACGCTGAACCGGCGCCGTCCCAGAGCTCGCCCGGGCAGACGAAACTGAACAGGCCCGAGAACCCCTTGGGCAGGCCGACGGCCTTGCGCGCCTGGTCCCACGATTGGACGACCAACTCGGCATGCCGTTGAAAGGCGAAGCCGGCCTTGGTCAACTCGGCGCCGCGCCGGGAGCGCACCAACAATCTCTGGCCAAGCACCGCATCGAGCGAGTCGAGCCGCGCCGTCACCGTGGATTGCGAGACGTTCAAATGGACGGCCGCCTTGTTGAGGTTTCCCGTCTGGACGACGGCGAGGAAAGTCTTGAGCGCCGTGATATTCATTGCTTGGCTTTCACATTAATTCGATAAAATGGAATTATTAAGCCAATTAAATTCGTTTTCCAGATATAAAAATTTGCCCCACACTCGACGTCTCTCACCGCGGCCGATCAGATGGAGGCCTCCATGGATTTCAGTATTCAGCTCTCGGCCTATTACCCCGACAAGTCCTATGGCGGCGATCGGCTCTATCGGGACATGCTGGATCAGGCGGTGCTGGCCGACCGGCTCGGCTACGACGCCGTGTCGCTTACTGAGCACCATCTCATCAATATCCTGCTGATGCCGGCGCCACTCCAGTTCGCCGTCAAGATCGCCGGTGCGACCAAACGCATAAAGATCATGACCTCGGTCGTGGTCTTGCCGCTACACGACATGCGAATCCTCGCCGGCGAGGTGATCGCGGCGGATATCTTCACCGATGGCCGCTTGATGCTGGGAGTCGGCCGCGGCGCCTTCGGATTCGAGATGGGCCGGCTCGGGGTCCCGCTCGACACCACCCGGGCGAAGTTCGACGAATCGCTCGACGTCCTGACCGCGCTGCTGCACGAGGAAGAGGTGTCCTGGGACGGCGATTTCTACAAATTCGATCCGTTGACAATCATGCCGCGGCCGGTGCGTCCCGGCGGACCGCCGATCATGATGGCGGTGATGGCGCCGGCGGGCATCTACCACTGTGCCAAGCGCGGCTTCCATATCCAAACGACGCCGTTGGCCGGCGATAACCAGCACATGCTTGACCAGGTCGACGCCTTCCGCCGCGGCAAGGCGGAGTTGGACGGCGCCGGCCGCGACCTGACGTTGTCGCTGTCGCGCGTGGCCTTCGTCGTCAACGACGAGAGCGAACGGAAAGCCAAGATTCAAGCCGCCTACGACTATTACAGCCGCTTCGACAACGTCTTCACCGGACCTGGGATCGTGAAGCACGGCATGATCGCGCCGTTGCCGCGCAAGCAGACCGTCGAGGAACTCGCCGCAAGCCTGTTGATTTGTACGCCGACGGAAATGGTCGACAAACTCGGCCGCTACGCCGAGGCGGGAATCGATCGCGTCATCCTGAACGTCAATTTCGGCGCCAGCCAGGCCGAAACGCAGGACTGCATTCAATGCTTCGCCGAGCAGGTCATGCCCCATTTCGTCGACCGCGCGAGGACGGCACCGATATTCGCGGCCGCCGAATGACGGTGCTCGCCATCGCCGACCAATGCCCGGAGTGAGCGGACCCGACGGCGATGGGCACCACGATCGACTGTGAGTTCACAATCGAGGGCAGCGGTCCGCCGTTGCTGTTGATCCACGGCATCGGCGCCGCCCGGGACGCGTGGCGGTTTATGGTCCCCGCCCTCAGCGAGCACTTCACCGTGGTGACCTACGATCTCCGCGGCCACGGCACGTCGCCCTTGCCGGTGGGCGAATTCGGCCTCGACGAGTTGGTCGACGACCTCGAAAGAGTGCGCGAACGCGCCGGGATCGAACGCGCCCATATTGCCGGCCATTCGCTCGGCGGCATGATCGGCCCGGCCTACGCACGACGATATCCGCGACGCGTTCTCTCGCTCGCCCTGCTTTCGACCGCGGCCGGGCGTAGCGAAGAGGATAGCGCCCGGGTCCGGGCCGTGGTGCGCGCGATGGAGGAGGACGGCATTGCGCCGACCCTCGATACGCTCGTCGACCGATGGTTCACGGACGATTTCATCGACCGCAAGGCCGACATCGTGGCGCGCCGGCTGAAGCAGGTCCTGGCGACCGATGCCGCGGTCTTCATGAACGTATTTAGGATTTACGCGGGAACGGAGATGGCGCCCTGGCTTCATGAGATCGAGGCGCGATCGCTCGTCTTGACCGGGGAACTGGACGGCGGCTGCAACCCACGCCTCAATAGATTCATCGCCGACCGATTGCCTGACGCCGAGCTGGTCATCCTGTCAAATCTCAAGCATGCGATCCTGCTCGAAGCGCCGGGCGATGTGACCTCGCATCTCGTTCGCTTCATTGGCGCTTAGGCCGTCGCGGCTGACCGGCCGCGGTTTCGCGCCGGGCCGCCGTCAGGCTGTGTAGCAGCCAGACCAGCGCGACGATAGCGCAGGGGATCACCGGAGCGTTGAAGCGCGGCAGGTTGTGCGTGATGAAGGCGTGGATAAGGATCGAATAGAGCCCCGGCAGCAGGAATACGAGCACCGGCCACTGCCGCCGCCGCCGCGCTCGAATGGCCGCCCAGATCACTGCCGGCACCAGGAGGATTGTGAAGATCCGCGCGCCGACGCCGATGATTCCATCGATCACGGCGATCCCGGTCCACCGGTCGAAGACCGTCATACCCATGCCGCGCCACAGGAACGATATGGTCAGTACGAGGTGCTTGGGCATGTTTTCGATCATCACTTGGAGCGGCGTAACGATCCGAATGAGGGTCGCAAAGCGGCCGCCGGTTTCCGCGAGATTGGCCGCCGTCCGCGCATTGACGAGCCCGCCTCCGTCCCGCATGCGCGCGTGGTAGCCTCCGGGATATTCTCCATCCAACCTGACGTAGTGCTCGGGCGCGAGCCACGCCTCGGCTGCCGCGCGGCCGACATAGGGCGCGTAGTAGACGAAGCTCGAGGCGCTCTCGTTCCAGCCCATGGTCGCATGCTCGACGCGCCGAACGAGGACGCCGTTGCCGCGCTGGGTGAGCAGCGGCGTATCGGCGACGACGATGTTGCGCACGATCCAAGCCGACATGATGGCGAAGGCGATCAGCAAGACGATTGCCGCCGGGCGGAAGGCCGCGAGCCGTCGAGCCCGGGTAAACGGCGCTAGCACTATCAGCAGCCCGAGCCCGCCGACAATGTAGAAGATGAAGATCGCCTTGGTCAGTACCAGCAGACCCAGCGCCACGCCGGCCAGCGCGGCGGCCAACCGGCGGCGCGGGTCCTGCGCAACCAGCGCCAACAAAGAGGCGTGAACGATCAGCAGCAGCGCCGCCGTCGGCTCCGACATGAAAGTGATCGCGGCATCCCGGATCGCGTCGCCCTGAAAGAGGAACAGCACGACGGCGATGACCGCCCACCACCCGCGTCCGCAGAGGCGGACTGTCGCCCCATAGATCAGCAACGCCAGCGCCACCATGGTGAGCGCCTGGACGATCTTGAGCGGCCCGAGCAGTTCGGGACAGGACGACGGGTGTTCGAACAGGCAGCGGGCCCCGGCGGCGTCCGGATCGAGGAAGACCGCCAATGCGATCGCGAGGAAGGCGGGCTGGACCGGCTCGCGGACGGCGGTCGGCACGGCGTCGCCGGCTTCATCCCGCTCGAGCGCGAAGACCCCCAGAGTGACCATGTTGAAGGCGATGTCGACGAACTGGGTATCGAAAAGACTGTCTCGGCCCGGCTTGGAGTTGGCCAGCGTGACCGCGAAAACGACGACCAGGACGGCGACTAGCGCCGCACGGTCGAATCCAATCGACCGCCTCGATTCGCTCCCTATGATCGCCACGTTCCCGCCCCCTGAAGGCCATTCGGCACGGCCGTTTCGAATGGCGCTCTTATGCCCTATTCGCCGGAAAGGAGCCAGCGGCGTCTCGGCGGAGGGCGACCCTACCGACTCCTATAGTTTATTGTCGCACCGCCACATAGCGGCGTACCGGCCCCGACGGGCCGGTCCCAAAGCCGATCTCTCACTCGGCGGTGATGCGCCGGCCGGCGAAGTCGATGTCGAAGATCCGGGTCGGCGCTTCGGTCGTATCGAGTGCGTTCTGGCCGACGGCAAATTGTTGGCCGGCGTAGGAGCCCGCCACCTTCTGACCGGGATATACGGAAAGACCGGCACACATCGCTCATGCCCTCGCCATCTAACAAACGGGCAACAAATCGTAGACGTTCTTGCATTGCCGAACTCGCTTTTCCACGGCATCAACACCCCCGGCGCAAAACCCGAAAGTGTCACCTATGTTTCAGGTTGGGCCAAAAATTGGGCGCTCAGCCATATTCGGGCAGTCCGGTCCTGGTTCGTTGTTGTTTCCGCACGCGGACCTTTCGGCGCCATATGGGATCTCAACCAACAGAGAGCTGCCTTTCGGGCTGTCCCTACGCCGTCATTCAATGGATGAGTCTTGCCGGTCGGGTGGCCTCGATGAGGAGAGGACGAGCTTTACCTTTCCCATCCGTTCAATCGGCCGCTCGATGGTGTCAACGATATCCACGTGCACCATCGGCTTTGCCACGCCGGCAGACTTCAGGCTATTGCTCAGTCGATCGATCGTCGTTCGCCTAAGCCGCTCCTGATCGGCTCCCTCGCGCGGCACGATTCGCACGCCGACGGCGCCTTGCTTTTCAATGACTTGGTACTGCCGAATATCGGTCAAGGTCTCCATGGCATCATAGAAATGAAGGGGATGAACGGCGATCCGATCTGTGCCAAGGCCGGCCAGATAGATAATGTCGTCGTTGCGGCCGCCGATCTTCGAGACATTCCGAAACGGTCGCCCGCAGGGACACGGTTTCGCATCGATCGTGATCATGTCCGACACTTCATAGCGAATCAGCGGTTGGGTGTAATTGTAGAGATTGGTCAGCAAGAGCTTGTGTCCCGACGTGCCAGCGGGGACAGGCCGGTTGTGCTCATCGACGACCTCGGCGATGAACAGGTCCTCGAAGAGATGGACTCCTCGACGCAGCCCGCAGGCGCATCCGCAATTGGGGTGCTCGCTCAAGCCATAGTGGTCAAAGGGCGGCTCCCCCCATGACTGTTGTATCACCGCAGCCATATCGGCCGTCAGGACTTCGCTGTGTGTCGAGACGACTCGTGGCTGGATTCGCAGGCGGCCGAGCAACTGCTCCTGTGCGAGCAGTGCCGCGACCGACGGGTAGGGCAGCAGCACTTCCGGCTGGAAATCGTTCAAATCATCGACAAGCGTGGCGATGGCGGTCGTGGCGTCCAAACAGAGCATCTTGTACAGCCCGAAGTTGCCGCTGGCGGACAGTCTGTAGCTGACATGGGCCGGATTGTGGGCGCCGATCGTGGCGATGCGCACGCGCTTGGGAAACCGCGGCGAGACGCTGATCATATGCTGCCAGCGGAGCGTGTCCGCGAGCACGATGCTCCACTCACGGCGGCTGTAGCTGAATATGCCCGTCAATCCCGTCGTTCCGGATGTGCTCAGGGCGCGGTACTCGTCGAGATACAGGGCATCGCCCTCGGCGCTTTCCAGGTGCGCGCGAAGGTCATCAAGCCGAATCCTTTCGTCGGTTACAAGGCGGTCGAAGTTGTCCATCACCATCGGCTTGTTGATGATGGGCAAGGCATCAAGCGGCGGCACCTCATCACCGGCGAGGTCCCTATATAGGTCGCGGTAGAACGGCGAGTGGGCCATAGCATAACGAACCAGTTTGTCGAGTTCTCGGTGTTGATGACGCGTCAGCTCTTCGCGCGACCAACGCTCCCGCGAAATCAGCATCCGACTAAAGCGCACCGCATTTAGCGCGTCCCCGTAGCGTTTGAGCTGTGCCAGTAACGCCACCGCTGATCTAAGCTCCCTGGTCGGTCTTGCGCCGGTATAGGGCCGCGACCGAGTTTCGCAGGGCGGCCGCGAGATCGATCGGTTCGGCTGCCTCTCCCGCCGACTTGGAGAGCTCGGCGATGCCGAGGGGCGCCCCGAAGCGTATCCTGATGCGCGTGAGGCGCGGGAGCCGGCGTTGACGGGGCAGGGCCTCAAAGGACCCCTCGATCAGGACCGGAACGACGGGCGCGCGGGTTTCTCGGAGCAGCCAGCCGACCCCGGGCTGGAATGTCTGCAGTTCGCCCGTCGGCGAACGCCACTCCTCGGGAAACCAGGCCAGGATTTTCCCCCGTTTGAGAACTTCGGCGGCAAGCGAAAGGCTGGCAGCCGGCAGCCGTCCATCGACCGGGAAGACATGTGCTGCGCGGAGGAAGGGACGCAGCCAGCGGACCCCGAAGAGCCGTCCCGCATCGCCGCTCCAGTAGAGGCGACGCGTGATCCTCCATGGCAACGCGGCGGCGAGGACCGAGGGGTCGAGGTCGCTCGCGTGATTGGGGGCGATCACCAATGGACCGTCATCGGGAAGGTGTTCGAGGCCGCTGGTCTCGAGACGAAACAGGACGCGCACAAGGATCCGGTTCAAGCCGTGGAGGAGGCGGGTCACGACGCGTGTCACGGTGCCGGTCGGCTGGAGCCAGCGTGTCGCCGCATCGGCTTCCACCGGAGAAGGTGCTCCTTCCGTTGGACGCTCGCCCTCAGCCCGTCTCCGCGATGCGAGATGAAGCAGATCGCGTACGGTCGAGACCTCGGATCTGACCGCCTCGTCGAGTCTCAGGCCCAGCCGGCTTTCCGCGTCGAGCGCCAATGCCATCCATTCGAGCGAATCGATTCCAAGGTCGAGCTCCAGATCGGCATCGGGCGTGAGCCTGTCCGCGGGATAGCGACGGGCGAGGAGGCCCCAGACGGCGCGAGCCGCTGGGACTTTCAAGAGCGCTTCGTCCGCTTGGGAGGGTTCGGACCGAACCGATGCTCGGACCTCCGCGAGGGCTTGCTCGTAAAGTTCCGGCAGCAGGTGGCGCCGGAATTTGCCGAGGCGGGTCCGCGGCAGGGGTGAATCGGCGATCGCGAAGCCGGAGAGCCGCTGGTAGGAGGGCAGGCGCTGGCCGATATCTTTCAACGTCACCCGGAGAACGTCCTCGACACGCGAAAAGCCGTCTGCACGAATGGTCGCCACATTGGCCTCGACGAGAGCGGCCAAGGCTCCGTTTCTCTCGAGCAGGGCGATTGCTTCGATGTATGGGCTGTCACTGTAGGCCTTTTCCAGTTCCTCCGGATAGACGTTCTTGCCGCCGCCGAGGACGATCACCTCCTTGGCGCGACCGGTGACATAAAGATAGCTGTCTTCGTCAAGGTATCCGAGGTCGCCGCTCCGAAACCAGCCATCTTCGGTAAAAACTGCACTGTTGGCCTCGGCCGCGTCGGCATAACCGTCGAAGACACTGGGACCTTTGAGCTGAATCTCGCCGATGCCGAGGTCGTTCGATTCGGCGATGCGGATACGGCCTTGCCCGAGCGCGCGGCCCTCGCTTTCCATGCGCTCACGCCCCGGTAGATTGCCCGTAAAAATCGAAGCGGTTTCCGCAAGGCCGTAGCCGCTACGCACGTCGAATCCCAGCGCAATCAGCTGCCATAGCACGGCCGGCTCGAGGTGCGCCCCGCCGCTCACAAGGAGCCTCAAGCGCGGCCCGATGCCCTTGCGAATCGGCTGAAAGAGCCATTTGCCGATCCGCAGGCCGAGACGACGGTAGGCCAGAATCGAGCCCGAGAGCAGCACTCTGAAGACGCTCGCGACGACCGCCCCCTTTGCAGAGATTCGAGCGGCCACGGCCGTCACCAACGCGGTGTAAAGACGCGGGACGCCGATAATGCCGGAGACGCCAGCCGTTTTCAGGGCATTCACGATATGCGGGCCGGTCGGCGATTCCGGAAAGACGACAGCCGCGCCGCAGGCGAGGGTCGTGAACAGTCCGATCACCTGCGGATAGGCGTGGTGAAGCGGCAGCGGTAAGAGGACGCGATCACCCGGCTCGATGAGTTGCTCGACGACAAGCGCGCCGACATTGGCCCAGACGTTGTTCGAAGACAGAGTGAAGCCCTTGGGCTTGCCGGTCGTGCCGGACGTATAAACCAGCATCATTGGCGCGTCGGCATCAAACCGCGGCAGCGGCTCCGCTTCGCGAGCGAGGAGTGTACGCCAGGATCGCGCCGGTTGGGACGCTTCGGTTGCCGCGTCGAGCCGCCAGATCTCGAGGTCGCTGTCAGCATAGCGTTCCCGCAGGGACGCCGCGTGGGCCCCGCTGCAAAAGACAAATCGGCAGTGACTTCGTTGGAGGATCGCGCCGATCTCCTGGTCCGTCGCAAGATCGTCGATCGCCACCAAGACCGCGCCACCGGCTCCGAGCGCAAGTCGGACGATCACCCAATCGAGCGAGTTCGGCCCGATCATTGCGACTCGCACGCCGGGACCTATGCCGAGGTCGATGAGACCGGACACGAGGCGACGCGTTTCGTCGGCGACATCGGCGAACGTCGCCATCCTCGCCGTCCCGTTTTGGACCGATATGATTGCAGGAAGGCCGCCGCGCGCGCCAAAGCCGTCAATGAGCGTTTGGATCGTCCACGGGGTACCTGCGCGGACAGTTCGCGCATCGGCCGCCGCCGTCGAATGCTCCGGAGGCTCGGGGGAGACTTGTGTCACCAAAACGACTCCATTGAGCCGACGTTTCCCAGATGGCCCCCCAATTCAGGCCAGACGGAAGCCGTTTCCGCGCCATCCGCCAACCATGAACGACAGTGGCGCTCACGCCTCAGCCAACGGCCAAGATCCAGCCTCAGAATGCCAGCTTTCGGGTCACCCATCGGGTGAGTCATGCCAATACCCGAAATCAGTCTATAACATTCTGATACTTATGATAGAATCACGCCCCGAAATCGTCAAATCATGGCTCTATCCGGGATATACGGGTCTCAAACTTCCCGGACACCGGTTCGCCAAATTTCAGCTCATAGACAATGACGGCCGATCCGACGGGCTCTCCATCATCGAGCTCGTAGGCGAAGTCGACGACCCGCGCCGTGACGGTGTCGGGGCCGGTCTGCTCCCACGCTCCCTTGCCGCTGGTAAACCCGATCAGAGGCTGCTGATCGCTCACTTGGGTTATGTTGCCGCCGCGGTCGAGCGATAGGATCCGCTGGTAGCCATCATCCTGGATCACGAGGTAGGCGCCCTCGATCGTGATCGCCGAGCGGTCGTTGGCCGCGGCACCGGTCACGCTCACAACGGCGAAGATGAAGCAAAATATCCAGACCACTCGCTTCATGATTGCATTCTCCTTCCAATCCCGATTGCCACCTATCACGCAGTCGAGTGTAGGGAGCTTCGCGCCCCTCCGCAACATGGCGAACCGATGGTTGCGGACCTCGAACCGGGGATTCGGGCCTCGAAATGTAACTGTAGCACCCGTAACCGGCCATGACGCGATACCGCCACCCCGACCTTTGATGCGAGGCTAGGGCCGGCCGATGAGCTCAGCCGCGATCGCGGCGGCGATGGGGTGACCGGTGGCGCCCTCATACCAGGTAAAGCCGGGCGACGGGTTGACCTCGAAGCAGACCCACGAGCCTTCGGGTGTCAGCCGCAGATCCACGCCGGCCAGCCGCAATCCCATGCCGTGCGCCAAGTCGACGATGCGCCGCCCGATCGCCACCGGTAGCTCGAGGGCCGAGAGCTCCGCCGCTTCCCCCTCTGCAGCGTAACGATAGTCGCTGGCCGACGAGCGCACCGCGCAGGCAAACCACCGGTCGCCGACGACGTGGACACGCACGTCGATACCGTCGACCCAGGCTTGCAGCTGGACCGGGCCGGACCGGACGCGGTCGAGCCGCGCCTCGTCGCCTTCTTCCAGTGTCGCGACGATGCTTCGAATGCCGCTCAGCGATTTATAGACGATACGGCCGTGTTCGCGGAGGAACGACCGCGCCGCCTCGGAATCGGTCGTCAGCAGCGTTGGCGGAACGTCGAAGCCGGCCTCGGCGATCAATCTTAGCTGGTAGGGTTTGGCGTGGTTGGAGAGGCCCGCGGCCGGCCGGTTGAGGACGCCCTGCGGCAGCCCCGAGGCGAGCGTAATCAAAGCCTGAGCCGTCCGAGCAGGGGCGCCCGCATCGGGCTCGCCGGGCCGGAGATAAAAACCTTGGATCTCCGAAATTTCGATTCTGCGGCCCTTCACTTCGAGCCAGCCGGCGATAACGGGACCGAAAACGAAGTCGAACGCGATTTCGCCCAGTGCGGAATCGTCGAAATGGACCAGGGTCGCGGCCTGTGCCTTGAGCGCAGTGACGACGCGCGCGACCGGAGCATCGTCGAGCGATCCCCAGACCAGGATCATTCGGTTCCAGTCCTGTTCATGAGAAGGCGGCCGAGCGCCGTCGCGGCGCTTGCGCCCGGCGGGCTGTCACAAGTTACCCCGAGGATGCGGCGCCGGCGGTCGAAGGCGACCGCCGCCCACGCCAGTCCGACCGCCCCGGCAACCGCGCGCGCCGCCTCGATGACTTTCTTGGGACCGCGCCCGAAGACGTCGTCCCCGACGACTTCAACATAGTGCGTTGCCTGCGGTGGCCGCCGCCGTCGCGGTGCGCTGGTGATGCGGTAGGGGTAGGGTTCGAAGCCCAGCCTCAGCGCCTCCGCGGTCCAGCGTTCGGGCCGCAAGGCCTCGCCGCCGAAGGCGCCGTCGAACACCGGATTGACGACCCGCGCGCCGGTCGCCGATAAAATCAGGGCCAGGAATGCCCGACACTCGGTGGCGAGAAATTTTCGGTCGTCGGTATGGGTGGTCACCAACTCTTCCGGATAAACGGTCGAGCGACGGACAAAAACGCCCGAAACGTGGTCATCCGGTACTATTCGCCCGTCAACCACCCATAGCGGCACCTCGGCGCGGCCGACATGCCACCGCCAACCCGGCCGGACGAGATCTTCCGCGGCACAAAGGCGGGCATCCGGCCACGACGCGACCAACCCCGTCGCCACCGTGTCGTGGCGACTCCCGACGACAACGATCATTCAGGCGGCGGCGCCATGCCCACCCGCCGCATCACTTACCCTTGCTCGGCTTCCTGGCGCGCTTGACCTTTCGACCCTTCGTCGCTCCTTTGCCTTTGCCCTTGTCCGGATGCGAAAGCGTGTGCACCACGTCGCGGAACGCGGCGGCGCTCTTCGATACCGCCAATTCCTTGCGTCCGTCGTTGAAGGCCCGTTTCTCCGCGCCCTTTCGAGCCTGCGCGGCGCTGATCTTCTTGGGGTATATCTTCTCGACGACGACCTTCTTCGGTCTGACTTCCGGACGTTCTTCGGGGCGGATGAAGGCGCGGTCGAGCTCCTCGTGCGCGGCATCCAACTGGGCGGCGAACGTTCTCACCGTTTGCAGCCAGTTCTCCTGGGTCAGTTGGGTTTGGTCGATTTCGTCCCGAAGCTTCCTTTCGATGTCGACCTCGAACCTTTCCTTGCCGGTGTTTTTCTCGCCGATCTCGAATTTCGACTCCTTGATCTCGCCCTTTTCCAGCTTCTCGTTCTTTTCGGTTTTCGGGTCTTTGTCGAGGACTTCCACTTTCTCCGTCTTTTCCTTGACCTCGGCCTTTTCCTTGACCTCGGCCTTCTCCTTGATCTCGGTCTTCTCCTTGATCTCGATCTTGAGTTCCTTGAACCTCTTGAGCGACACCGTCGTGTCACAGGGCTCCGACGGGATTCCGTTGGCGACGACGACCAGCCGGTAGGCGCCGGTCGGGGTTCCATCGGGCACCGTGAAACTGCAGGTATGGATCACCGTTCCGGTCTGCAGCCCCATCGTCGAGAAATCGAAACTGCGGCAATAAACGATGCGTGCGCTCGACTTCGATTCGAGGCGCACGATGGGGTAGTTGGTGGCCTGGGTAGCGTCGTTGCCGTAGTAAATACACTGCGACAGGCCATTGATCTGCCGGCCGGCGAGCGTATAGGTGTTGCCCGGTTCGAGATTACCGGGACAGGTGGTGATCGACGGTCGCCAGCGCGGGTCGTAGGTTCCGTCCGGCGTATAGACCTCGACCTCGATGCTGCCGTCGGCCTGGGCAGCGCCGTCGGTATAGAGCACCTGGCCGGTCGGGAGCATCAGCATGCGTCCCCAAAAAGGGGTGGAAGCCGAGTTCACCGGCAGGGGAACCGCCGCCGTGGTGTCGGTCACCGGGTCGAACTCGAAGAAGAAGGTGGGCGCCTGGAAAGTCGCGGGCGTCGTGATCGGACCCGCCGTGAACAGCACCTTGCCGTTCGGCAACAGCGCCGCCGGCGCGTCGACCGCGCCCAAAGCCTGACCCGGATTGACCTGCGGGATATTGGGTCCCGACGCCCATGTGCCGACCTGGTTGGCGATCGGTGGAAAGGTATAGAGCGCGGTGAAGCCGGTCGCGCCGATGACATAGAGCCGGCCATCGGGGAGCAGCACGGAGGCGCCGATCTCCGAAATGCTGTCGACCAGGACCTGGGGCGTGGCGCCGGCATTGACCCATTGATTGGCGGCGATGATGTACTTCTCCGCGTTGGGCGGGTTCGAGCAATCGACGGCATGGATACTGCCGTCGGGCAACAGCGACCAGCTTTCCTCGCCGACGGTCGAGATCTTGTTGGCGCTCGCGGTCCACGCGTTGGTGGTGGGATTGTAGATCGCGGTACGTCGGGTGCCGACCTCGCCGAGGAAGAAGCGGCCATCGGGCAAGACGCATCCCGGCGCATCGCCGATCCGTGCCCAGCCCGCCGGGGTCGGCAGGTTGGTCCAGCTATCGGCAACGGGGTTGTACATCTCGGCCGCGTTGAGCCAGACCAGGGCGCCGGAGTTGTACTCGCCGCCGGCGACGATCAGCCGGCCGTCACGCAGAATCCCCGACGCATAATAGAGCGGCGCGTTGGTACTGCTCGCCATCGTCGACCAGGTGCCGTTGACATAGTTGCCGTTGGCATCCGGCGTCAGCTTGTACCATTGATTCGTGCTCACGCCCTGCGCCAGCACGGTCCCGTCGGTGAGCAGAAAGGTCGTTTCTACAGGGACTGCAGGCAAATTGTTGAGGGTCGTCCACGTTCCAGCCATGGCAAAAACCTTTGCGCAAGCCGGCACCCGTAGACCTATTAACGATACGCCTTCCGACCGGCCGGAGCAAGCGTTCACCGAAAGTTGCGCGCTTATGAAACCGGTCCCGCAGCACAAGGCCGCTGCGTGACAAATTCCGCCGCCATCATCTAGACTGCGCGGCGGCTTCGCCGCGGGCGGTGCCTCTTTGACGGAGATAAGCAAGCTTCGGCATCGGGCGGGAGGATTCCAGCAATACGCGCAACACCCACTCGCACCATTGTCGTGGTCGCAATAAGAGCGCTGGCGGCGGCCGGATTTTGGCGCTTGGCGCCATCGCCCGGGCCGAGATTACCGGCATGACCAATTTCGCCAAGAAATACGACGAGGTCAGCGATTGGCAGTTCCAAAGGGGTGTTGCGCTGCTCGGTATCGCCGCTCCGGTGAGTGGCGAAACCGTGCTCGATCTTGGTTGCGGGACCGGGCAGTTGTCCTATGAACTGGCGCGCCGGGTTGGCCCCGGCGGGCGCGTTATCGCGGTCGACCCTGATCGCGGGAGATTGGCCGAGGCGCGATCGAACAAGTCGCCGGATCTTGCCAATATCACGTTTGTCGAGGCTTGGGCCGAGGATCTCAGCGAGATCGGCGATGGGACCATTGACCTCATTTTTTCGAACTATGCCTTTCACTGGGTGCCCGACAAGGTCGCCATGATCGCCGAATGGCGGCGCTGCCTCCGGCGCGGCGGCCGCTGCGCCGCCGAATCGGTGGGCGTGCCGGTGCCTTTCCTCGAAGAAGTGGTTCGGGCGATCGGCTCGCCGGGCCGGACCCACCTGAAAAAGGTTTCGTATCCCGGCGAAGCGGAATGGCGGGCCATGTTCGAGCGCCACGATCTGGCGGTCGGCGCCATCGAATGGCCCTATCTCGCCTTCGCATTCGCCGATCTGGCGTCGTTCTTCGACTGGCTGGAGGGCACCACCGGGGGCGATTTCACGCGCGACAGGCTTCCGAACGATATCGACGCCGGTCTCCGATTACGCTTTCCCGGCGATGTGCGCTTCGCCGGCACGGCCCTCAGGGTCATTGTGCGCCGGAGGTGATTGCCGGGTCGTTGCCGGCCTGTGCAAAGGGGCCGGGGCGGGTCCTCGAACCCGCCCCGGCAGCGATCGCTGCTACCACAGGGCGACCGGGTTGATGATCATCTGCACGGTACCCTTGATGCGGGCCTGGCCGAGAACGAACATGAACTCCTTCACTCCTTCCGCGGCCAGACGGCCGGTGTTCATGGTCTCGAGGATGTAGATGCCGTTGTCCCGCAGCAGGACGACGTGACCGTAGAAGACCTTGCTCTGGCCTTCGGGCAGCGGGAACACCTCGACCCCCCAGGTGTCGGCCCCGACCGCCATCACGTTCAGCGATGCCAGGTATTCGGCGGCGCCCACATTGATGCCGGGCTCGCCGCTGACCCACGCCGTGGGGTCCGATTCCAGCATGGCGTCGGTCCACCCGGTGTGCAACAGCACGACGTCGCCTTCGCGAATCTCGACGCCCTGGGCCTCGGCCGCCGCCTTGATGTCGTCGGCACCGAAATCCTCGCCGGCGCCGAGATGGTCCTTGCCGAAATGCTTGGCCATGTCGATCAGGACGCCGCGCGCCACCATCGGCGGGATCTTGTCGACGCTCAGCGCGGTCAGGCCGGTGACGGCGGCGAAGTCCTTCTCGTCGTGGCAGTTGTAATACATGCCGTCCTCGGCGAGGTGGCCGAGGCCGTCGATTTGCGGACCGATGCCGAACCACAATTGGGCGATGTCGTCGTTATAGGTCGCGTCGTAACCCCAGCCGAGACGTTGGCCGCCATGCTGACCGGGCTGGACCACCTGCAGCGCCAGGCTACGCGGCGGAAATGCCGGCGTGTCGGGGCCGATGACGATGCCGAGGGGATGGCTCTCGCCTTTCTTGACCAGCTTGGTCGCCGCCAGAACACGTTCCGGCGTGACATAGTTGGCGGCACCGATCTCGTCGTCGGCGCCCCATTTCGAGGGTTGGCAGTCCTGCGCCAAGGCGGCGCCGGCGCTCAGGGCCAGGGCGGATATCGCGGCGATGATTGCTCTCGATAGGTGTTCCATGAGGTCGCGTCCTCCTCCATTAGATTTGGTTCGAAGCCAAGGTTAGCCGATACGATCCTGCCAGACCAATGCGCGATGGCAAGCCGGCGCCGCTGTGACATTTTTCGGATTACGGCGAACCAGCCGTGGCGGTCAGGCACGAGGGGCGCCGCGCTTACGACAAATCGGCACTGGCCGTGGTTACCGCTTCGACGACGATATCGATTTGCGCATCCGACATGGCCGACCAGACCGGCAGGCTGACCGTCCGGCCGCAGAGACGGTCGGCGGTCGGCACCGGCATGACCACGGCATTGCCGTCGCGCCAAAATGGATGGCGATGCAAGGGCTTGAAGTGCACCGAGCACTGCACGCCGGATCGCCGCATGCGCCGGACAATGGCGGCCGCGGCATCGGGCCGATCCGATTCGAGTCGCACGACGTAAAGGTGCCAGCTCGGAACCGATCCGGCGTCCGCGGTCCCGGCCGGAAGGCGCAGCCGCCCGGCTTCCTCCAATCCGCGCAGCCGCTCTTGGTAACGGGCCGCGATCGCCGTGCGTCGCTGCCGCATGGCGTCGGCGCGCTCGATCTGGGCCAGGCCGATGGCGGCGAGCACATCGGGCAGACTGGCCTTGATGCCGGCGGTCACGACGTCGTAATCGGGAAAAGGGTCGTCGTCTCCCTCGCGCGCAAAGGTGCCGCGATCGATGCCGCACCGTCCCGCCCGCCGCATTTGGTTCCGTAGACCGTCGCTGGCGACCGCGGTCAAACCGCCTTCGGCGGTGGTCACGCATTTCGTGGCATAGGTGCTGAACACTGTGGTTTGCGAATGTTCGCAAGTCCCGAGCGGTCGGCCGCCATAGCAGGCGCCATAGGCGTGGGCGGCGTCTTCGATGAGCGCAACGCCGGCTCCATGCGCGACATTTGCAAGCGCGGCGAGATCGGCCGGCTTGCCGGCGAAATGTGTCGGCACGATGGCCCTGGTGCGCGGCGTGATCGCGGCGGCGACGGCGGCCGCATCGATGTTGAGATCGCTCTCCGCGATATCGACAAAGACAGGCGTTGCGCCGACCAAATGTGCCATCAGTGGCGGTGAGGTGAAGGTCCAAGTCGGAAATATGACCTCATCCCCACGGCCGATTCCGAGCGCCATGAATAGGCTCAAGAATGCGCTGGTCGCGCTGTTGGTGGCGACGATACGCGGATTGCCGACGGCTTCGCCAACGGTCTTCTCGAGCGTCTGCGTTACCGCCCCTTCGATCAGCCAGCCCGACCGCATGACCCGTTCGACGGCGGCAATCTCGGCCGCGGTCAAATCGGGCTGGGCGAAGGGTACGAGGCACGGCGCCCCGATCGGGCTGTCAGGAGGCATGGACCTGCAATATCTGTAACCGTCTTTCGGGCCGGTCGGCCCGTTCAGCGCGCGACTGTCACCGAATTGCCGGGTCCAAGGCAACCGAAATAACATGAACGCTTCATGCCGCCCGAATGCTACCCTTTTCCGGTCAGGCGTCAAAAGGGTGGAACCGCGCCCGTTGCCTCAATTCTCGATCGTCATGCCGATTTACAATTTGGCCCATCTCGTTGCGGATGCGATCGGCAGCGTCGTTGCGCAAACCCATGGCGATTGGGAAATCGTCGTCGTCGACGATGGCTCCACCGACGGCCTCGACGCCAGCCTCGAAGCGTTCGATGACCGCCGCCTGCGGGTCATGTCGGTGCCCCATGGCGGCCTCGACGCGGCACGGCGGACCGGGACCGAGGCCGCCCAGGGCACCTATCTCGTATACCTCGATGCCGACGACCGCTTGTTGCCCTCGGCGCTCGAGCGATTCGCCGCTGCCTTCGAGCGCGACCCGGCGATCGGCGTCGCCTATGGCGACCGGGTGTTTATTGCCGAGGACGGCCGCAGTCTCGGCACGCCGCCGCGCCTCGGCCTGCGCCGGCCCTTCGACGGTCGGGTCTTCAGCCGCGTCGTCGCCGGTTGTCCCTTCGCCGCCGCGTCGCAGGCGGCGATTCGGTTGAGCGCCCTGCGCGACGTCGGCGGTTATCCGGTCGGCCTCGGCAGCTCCAGCGATTGGTATATGTGGTGCCGCCTGGCCGCCGAGGTTCCGTTTGCCTATATCGGCGCTGGCGCGGTCACCCAATACCGGCTTCGCGCCGACAGCCCGGCGCGATCGTGGACCAGCGAACCTGTCGAAAGACCGAACATCGAGCAATTCCGGCAGGTCATCGATGCCATCCATGGAATGCCCGAAATCACTTCGCGATTTCACCCATTGCGCCGCCGCTTGCTACGCCGCCGCAGCGCTGCCCATGCCTATTTCATAAAGGCGCACGAATATCTCCGTGTCCGCAGGTTCGCGGCGGCACGACAATATTTCGGCGCCGGCCTTCGGGCGTGGCCGCTGGAGCCGGCCGCGCTGTTGGGTTTCGTGATGGCAGCGACGAAATTTATGCCGCGGGCGGCTTGGTGCTATGTCGGATACTTGGACAGCGAGCCCGGATGAGGACCGGCCGCTCCATGGCGGAAGCGCGCGCCGCGATGGCCAAAGGATTCGCCGCGGTGATCGTCTACGACCTCAAACTCACGGCCTTGTTGTTGGTGCTCTGGCCGCTCGCCTGGCTGGTGCCGCCCAGACAGTTCGACGCCCTCGCGGGGCGCCTCGTTCGCCTGTTGGCGCAGTTCTATCGAAGCGATCGCCAATTCTTGAAGGAGCGCATGGCGGCGGTCGCCGGCGACCGGATCGAGCCGGCGCGCCGCGCATTGATCGTGGCGACGCAGCGGCGTTTGCTCCTCCGCGATGCGATGTTGGTCCTGCGCGCGAACCGGCCCGGCGCCGATCGCCCCGCTGTCGGATTCGAGGGCCTCGACAATTTGCAATCGGCGATCGATCGGGATCGCGGTGTCATCTTGTGGGATGGCTATTTCGCGCAGCACGAAATCGTCATTGCGTCAGGCATTTCGGCGGCGGGGTGCCGGCCGTGCGTAGTTCGCGTCGAAACACACGGGTTTTCATCATCGGCCTTCGGCGTGCGAGTCCTCAATCCGATCCACCGACGGGCGGTCGAAAGATACTGCGACTACATCGTTCTCGACGACAAGCCGGCGGCCGGCATTCGCGCGATCAAGGCGGCGCTCGATGCCGCGCGCATCGTCGTCTTGATCGCGAGCCCGTGGGGCGGTCGGAATACCGTTTCGGTTCCGTTTCTCGATGGCGCGCTTTCGATCGTGCCGGGAGCGGCGAAACTCGCCGCTTCGACCGGTGTGCCGGTGCTGCCGGTCTGCAACTACCTCGACCCGGAACGCGGTCGAGATCACGTCGTCATCGGATCGCCGTTAAACCCTCCTGCCGGTTCCGAACCGGGCCCATCTCCCGAAGACCTGCTAGGCGCATTCGTGGCGTGGTTGGAAACGGCCGTATTGGCGAGGCCGGACCAATGGCTCGGTTGGCCTTACGTCGGCGAACGGCACTCGGACCGCACCGCAACGGAGCCTTAACTCCGCCAGAAACCTTCCTTGTCGATGTGATGGAGCGCGTCGAGTTCGACCTTGGTCGGCGGCATGGTTTCGCACAACTCGGGCACCGATTTGAGCGCCCAGCCGGTGTTCTCGCGCACTTCCTCGGCCGTATGGCCGGGATGAACCGAGGCCAGGTGAAGCTCGTTCTTCGCTCCGTGAGGGCGCAGGACGGCGCGGTCGGTGATCACCACTGCCGGCCCGCCGCCGGGTAGCCCGGCCCGGGCCCGCGCGTCGCCGCCGTCGAGGAAGCCCGGCGACGTAATGTAGCCGACACGCTCGACCAGGCGGTGCTTCTGGTGGTTGATGACGACGATCAGCCGTTCGGCCATGGCGGCGATGTCGGGGGCGCCGCCGGAGCCCGGCAGCTTTACCTTGGGTGCGTCGATGTCGCCGATATAGGAGGTGTTGATGTTGCCGAAGCGGTCGATCTCGGCGCCGCCGATGAAGCCGGCGTGGATACGGCCGCCGCTGAGCAGCCCCATGATTTGGATCAGTCCGGTGGTCCACGCCGCGCCGAGCTGGTTGGGGCCGTCGCACATGGTGTAGAGCATGCCGTCGGCGGGGTCGTAGCGGGCGACCCCGCTCTCGAACAGGCCGACCGCGTTCGGCGCATGGGTCAAGCGGGCGACGCCATAGGCAGTGATCGGCAGCCGCATGCCGACGAAAATGCGCTCCTCGTCCTTGATCTCGCGCGCCGCGGCGATGATCATCAGTTCCTGGGTCGAATAGTCCGACAACGCCGTGTCACTCCGTCGCATAGTTGGCGGGCGCCGAGGGCGCGTCACCGAGAATGCGCAGTTCCTCGAGCTGACCGCCCAGCTTGGTGCGGTAGGCTTCGTGGTCGGGCAGGTCGCGCACCCATTCGTCGCACCAGCGATCGAAGCTCTCGGGATCGCGGGTTTCCTTGTGATAGTCGTGAAAGAAGGCGTTGTCCCGTTTCCAGCGCCCGATCAGCGGCGCCGGATGGCAGGCGGCCGGAACATGGCACACGGCGTTGACGCCGAAGCCGGGTATGAGCACCCGGCTGGGATCCGAGGCGATGACCTCCGGTTCGACGATCTCGTCGGCAAGCACGATGATCTTTTCGGCCGCGATCGACGCTTCCTGGGTCAGGCCGGTCGAACCCCAGATGTGGGAATTGCCAAAACGGTCGGCGCGCTGCACGACGAGGAAGGCGATATCGGGCTTCAGCGCCGGGATCAGGGCGACCGGGTCCGGTTCTTCCGTGAACGGGTTTTCCGCCAGCCGAATGCGCGGATTCGACTTGATGATGTCGGAACCGAGGATCGATTTGACCGGGATGTAGGGTAGTCCGTAGGCGCCGGCGAAGAACGCCATGCCGATGGTGAAATTCGAGTAGTCGTGGATCTTGATCGGGTGGGGCTGGCCGCCCTCGGCGGCGCGGCGGTAGTTGTGGCCCATACCGCCGGATACGTTGCCGACCCACGCCCCGGTGACTTCGGCGACGCAGCCGGCGCCGATCAGCATGTCGGTGGAAATGTCCGAGATCGGTGCGATCAGGTTGAGATCGCGCCGGCCCTGGCGGATCAATTCGTGGGTGGCGGCGAAGGGGATGGCGTTTTCCAGCGCCGCGCCGAGGACGATGCTGGCGCCGTCGCCGACGAATTGGGAAATGGCGTCGGCGACACTGCAAAGCTTATCGTGATTAATCTTTCCGTCCCCCATTGCCGAGACCGGCGCGCGGATGCGCCCGCGCCGGTTTCCTAGCAAATCCGCCGGCCCGCGACAAACACAACGATCAAGGTGTCGCGCACCGCCCGCGGCGGGCGTCAGTCCTCGTATTGATCGTGGCGGCGCACCCAGGCCATGGGAAAGGACAAATCACCCTCGTCGCGGCCCTTCGGCGCCAGGTCGAGATAATGGTAGGCCGCGTTGAGCATGTCCAAGCCGCGGGCGTAGCACGAATAGGTGTGGAAGATGTCACCCTGGTCGTCTTTGAAAAATACGCTGACGCCCGGCGCCTCGGTGCTCGGGAAGCCGCCGGTCTCGTAGTTGTAGAAGGCGTTCTCCGACTCGATCTCCTCCGGCGTGAACGTGACATTGAAATCACGATTGAAATCGCTGCCCAGCGACGACAGCCACGCGAAGGTCCAACCCATCCGTTGCTTATAGGCGTCGAGCCTTTCGAGCGCCGCGTTGGAGACCGCGACCATGGTGACGTCGCGGTGGGCGAAGTGGGCGACGAACCCGTTGAAACCGTCGGCCCAGAACGAGCAGGCCGGGCAGCCCTCCTCCCAGTCGGGACCGAACATGAAATGCTGGACGATCAGTTGGCTGTGGCCGCCGAACAGATCGGACAATCCCTGTTTGCCGTCGGGGCCGTCGAACAGGTACTGCTTTTCGATCCTGACCCATGGCAGGTCGCGCCGTTCCGCGCTGAGACGATCGCGGAGACGCGTGAACTCCTTCTCCTTGGCGAGGTGTTCCTTGCGGGCCGCGATCCAGTCTTGTTGGGATACGATCTTGGGTGCCGGCATGATGGTTTCTCCTGTGAAGCGATTTGCTGAATCATGGGTGAAGGGGTGCCGCCGTCCGTAGGCCGCCGATCAATCGCGGCCGGGGCTCGTCTGGTCGCCGTACCGTCCGACCGACAACGCCAGGCGTCGCGCTGCGTCGCGCAGGCCGTCGCGCAATCGGGGGTCGTCGACGGTGCGCGCGACGACCATGCCGCCGACGCACAGCACCGCCATCGACAGGGCCTTTTCGTGCCGCCGAGCATCGTCCGGGTCGAGCCCGGATTCGAAGACCCCGACCATGACCTCGAGAAGTTGTTGATAGGCGGCGCGGACGATCGGGCCGCCGCGGGCGACATCCGACGGCAGGGCGATCATCGGGCAATGATGTTCGACGTCGTCCAAATGCTGCTGCGACAAATAGGCCTCGACCATCTGACGGGCGACTGACCTGCCCGGGGCCTTGAAATCGAGCTCGACACCGTCCCAGCGCTCGGCCGGGTTGCGCCCGGCATAGCTCGCCACCGCCTCGCCATAGAGCGCGTCCTTGGTCTTGAAATGGTTGTAGAAGCCACCCCGCGTGAGGCCGGCGCTGGCCATGATCTCGTCGATCGTCACCTCGGCGAAGCCGCGGCGATTGAACAGGCGGCGCGCGCATTCGACGATTCGTGCTCGCGTTTCTTCTTTGTGTTCAGGACGATAGGGCATGTTTTGCCATCCTTTCGGGTCGATCATAACCGATTTCAGAAAATGTTCTTGAACATATTTTGTGCATGAGCAAGCTCCCTCCAACAACAGGAGGACATCATGAAGTTGTATTACTGCGAGACCTCGAACCCGCGAAAAGCATGTGCCGTCGCCAAGCACCTTGGCTCCCCGGTCGAATACGTGCGTGTCGACCTGCAGAGCGGCGCCCACAAGCAGCCCGGCTACCTCGCCATCAATCCGAACGGCAAGGTCCCCACCCTGGTCGATGGTGATTTCCGGCTCTGGGAGTCGAACGCAATCATGTGCTACCTCGCCGCCAAGGCCGGCTCCGATTTGTGGCCCGGCGACGAACGGCAGATCGATATCATCCGCTGGTTCAATTGGGACACGGCGCATTTTTCGCGTCACGCCAGCACATTCGTGTTTCAGAACGTGATCAAGCCGACCTTCGGTCTCGGCGAGCCCGACCCGTCCGCCGTCGCCGAGGCAACCGAGTTTTTCATTCACTTTGCCGGCGTCCTGAACGGCCATCTCGAGGGCCGCGATTATCTCGTCGGCGATGCGCTCAGCGTGGCCGACTTCGCCGTCGCGTCGACGCTTCCCTCCGCCGACCGTGCCGGATTGCCGCTCGCCGGCTTTCCCGAGATTCGGCGCTGGCACGAGGCGCTGGAGGCGCTCCCCGCGTGGCGCGATCCGTTTCCAAAGAACCTGGCCAAGAGTGCCTAGGGCGCGACACCGGATTTAGGGTCGGACGACAGGAGATTGCGATGAAGACCGTATATGAAAGCCAATTCTATGACTTCGTCCTGGACGAGGATGCCGATGCGCTCGTCTTCCGGTGGAAGCCGGAGGCCCGGACCTTGACCGACAACGACTTCAAGGAAGGTCTCAGCAACTTCGCCGGCTATGGCTTCGAGTTGCGGGTCACCAAGATGGTCGTCGACGTGCGCGACTTCGCTCCGGCTCCCGGTGTGCCCAGCGCCGAGGCAATGGGCCCGTGGCGCTCGCGGGTCGCGGTGCCACGGTACAATCGGGCCGGCATCACCAAATTCGCCTATCTGCGCAACCGCGAGGGCGGCGGCCCGCCGGTCGGCGGCCCGGTGCGTCATGACGGCGAGGATTTCGAAACCGCGGTGTTCGATTCCGAAGCCGAGTTGGCGGCATGGCTCAATTCATGAACGAGCGGGCATCGGCCCGAGGGCGATCCATCTTCGCTAATATATTTCAGTCATGCGGGAGAAAGGGTAGAACGCTCGGACAATAAAGGGCCATGAGGCGACGATGACGAGCGAACCCGCCGATCCAAGGGCCGACCGCGTTCTCGACACCGGCCAACGCCCGCCGCCGCTGCTGTGGGGCCTGCTCGGGTTGCAGCACCTGTTCGCCATGTTCGGCGCGACCGTCCTGGTCCCCTTGCTGACCGGCTTGAGCCCGGCGGTGGCACTGGTGACCAGCGGCCTCGGTACATTGCTCTACATCGCGGTGACCGGCGGCCGCATCCCGGCCTATCTCGGCTCTTCCTTCGCCTTCATCGGACCGATCATCGTCGGCGCTCTCGTCGCCGGCATGCCGGGTGTGCTGTTCGGCGCCTTCTGCGCCGGCCTGGTCTATCTGTGCGTCGCCGTTCTGATTCGCTTGTTCGGCGTCGGCTGGCTGATGCGCCTGCTGCCGCCGGTGGTCGTCGGTCCGGTGATCATGGTCATCGGGCTTGGATTGGCCAGCGTCGCCATCGGCATGGCGACCGACACCGCGGTCGGTGGCGAATACCGCCTCGGCCATTTCCTCGTCGCCCTGTTCACGCTCGGGGCCGTGCTCATCTTCTCGTTGGTGCTCCGCGGTTTCTTCACCGTCATTCCGATATTGACGGGGATCGTTTGCGGCTATGTCCTGGCCCTCATCGTCGGCTTGGTCGACTTCGCCCCGGTGATGGCGGCGCCTCTGATTCGCGCTCCCGACTTCGTGTTTTTCTTCACCGGCCTAACCGCGGCCACCGGCGGCATCCCGTGGCAGGTGCTACCGATCCTGGTTCCGGTCGCGATTGTCACCATCGCCGAGCATATCGGCGATCAGGTCGTCCTCAGCCGGGTGGTCGGGCGTAATTTCCTGGTCAAACCCGGGCTCGCCCGCTCGCTCGCCGGCGACGGGTTGGCGACCATGCTGGCGGCGCTGCTCGGCGGCCCGCCAAACACCACCTACGGCGAGAATATCGGGGTGCTGGCGATCACCCGGGTGTTCAGCGTCTGGGTCGTCGGCCTGGCCGCGGTGTTCGCCGTCGCGCTCGGCTTCGTCGGCACCGTCGCCGCCTTCATCGGCTCGATCCCGGTCGCCGTCATGGGCGGCACCGCTATCGCGCTGTTCGGCATCATTGCCGCTTCCGGCATGCGTACCCTGATCGAGGGCAAGGTCGATCTGGGCGAAAAGCGCAACCTGCTCATCACCTCGGTGATCCTGGTTATCGGCATCGGCGGCGGCGCCCTGAAGTTCGGCGAAAATGCCGAAATTTCGAGCATGGCGCTGGCGGCACTCATCGGCGTGGCCTTGAACGCGGTGTTGCCGGGGCGCGAGACCGCCGGCGACACCGACGCCATCCTCGGCAAGGACTAAGTCGCGGCCGGTTCGGTGGCGTGCTGCTCATCGCCGATGCACCGGGGACCGGGCCGAACCAACCGGGGAAATCCTAGATCCCTTTGAAGCCGACGGCGCCTTCCATTGCCACCGCCGCCGCGGCATCGGCCCGGCGCTGGCGCCGCCGCTGCTGCCAGTGGCCGAGCTGGGCAACCGCGCTACCGTGGAAGGACTCGCGCGCGGGGCCGTAGGGTCAATTCGTCGCCGGCCGCGGCGTGACTTGGGGCGGTCTGCCTCCCGGCGGCCGCGACCCCGGCGGGCGGTTGGGCGGCCGACCGGCGATCGGCTGCACCGGCCGCGGGTTGTACGAGGGCGGCGGGTTCGGCCGACCCGGCGGTCGCGGGTAGGGCCGATAATAGGGATAGCGGTAATAGTGGTTATAGACCCCGGTCCGCATCCAATAGTCGTGATAGTAGGGGTTGTAGGACGTCGTGCCGGCGGTCGTACATGCGGTCAGCACCGCGGTGGCGACGGCAAGCAGGGCGATACGGCAGAGCGCGCGCGTGATCGTCATTGCGCCGCCCCTCCCTGGGCCACCGGACGCAGCGAGCGGACGATGCCGGTGATGGCCTCGCCGTAGACCTCCCACGCCGCTGGCTCGCCGAGATAAAGCGCGGCGCCGATGGTCTCGGGTGCGATCTCGAACAGCACGATGCCGAAGGCCACGTCCTGCTCCTCGCGCCGGCCGGTGCCGCGCACGATGCGCGCCGTCATGCCGTTGATCGTCGTGTCGCGGGTTTCGTCGACATTGGTCTCGTCCATGACGAAGGCGCCGAGGTCGGCGAAGCGCGCAATCGCTTCGTCGAAGCTCTTGACCCGGCGCGCCTGCCAGGCGCCGAACCACAGCACCCGGTCGGCCTCCGGAAACAACGAGACGATGCGCGGCATCGGCGGTTCCGGGACACCTTCCTCGGCCTCCGTTTCAAAGCCGGTGTCGACGACCCAGTTGTCGGGCGCGGCCAAGGTGAAATAGGGACGGCCGTCGAGGACGTAGGTGACCACGATTTCGGCGCTGGCGCCGGGGACCCAACCCAGGCCAAGGCCGGCGGCGACGGCCAAAGCGGCAACGGTGCGTGATATGTTCATCTGCGGCGTCTACCATTGGCTGTGACAAGGCAATGGTGTTTGCATATCACAGCAACGCCGCCGGAACAAACCGGCGGCCGATGAACCCCTACCGCAATGCGCCGCCGACCGAGGTGAAGGAGCCGTCGAGGGATTGGCCGAGACCGCCCACGGCCTCCGTCGTGCCGCCCCCGCCATACCCGTATTCCGCGCCCTTAAGGCCGAGAATGCTACTTTGTTGTGGTAGTATGGTGGTGTGGTGGCAAAAATCGTCCGGCGTCAACAAAGGGCGCCACTCGCTGGGGTCGTGCGTGCATGTCCGAAAATGACGGTCTCGATGCCTACGCCGATGACAACCGGCGGAGCTTTTTCAGCCATTTGCCGATCAAGCTCCTGGTTTATTTTTTTTGCGTCTCAGGCGCCTATTTCTTGGCAATGCAACTGCTGTTCGAATACCTCCCCTCAATCCTCGACGGCTGGATCGATGAGACGCGCTCGGTGACCGACTGGTTCAAGGCCCAAGTGCCGGCCATCGGCCAAATTCAGGAACTACTTGTGGAGAGGGATCGAATCCGCATCGCCGAAGTCACGCCCCTGGTCCAGTCGTCGGCGTGGATCTTTTCGGCCCTGGCCTTGGTCACGATCGCGTTCGGCCTCGAGCCATACGCGCGCTTGGTCGCCTTGGCGGTCTATCGGGCCCCACAGTTCATGCAGCATGGAAAGCTGACGGCGTTCATATCGATTCACCTCTTTCTCATTGGATTTCCCGCATTCGCGATTTGTGCCTATTTCTTTGGTGCGTGCTTGCCATCGCCGGAGGACAAGCTTCATGATCAGTTCTCGCCGTTGGGGGGTGGGCAACCGTCTTTATGATGATTCTCGCCCCGGCGATCGGCGTGAGACTGCTGTTTTGGCTCCGGCCGGAATACGCCAAGGATCTCCTGGACGAAACCCTGCGCACGTACCGGTTCCGGAAAAGGCCGCGCAAGACCAAACCGGTCGTCGACAGGTCGTGATCGGATTGCGCATGTTTCGGGGGAACTTTACGTCGGGAGCACAACGGTCGATGGGCGCCCCGGTCGGAATGCAACGATGGCTACATCGTCCCGCGTCACCACTCCTGCGTCCGGTGGGCCGGTGCAAGTCGCCCTTACCGCAACGCGCCGCCGACCGAGGTGAAGGAACCGTCGAGGGATTGCCCGAGACCACCCGCGGCGCCCGTCGTGCCGCCCGCGCCGTAGCCGTATTCGGCGCTCTCGATACCGACGAGGCCGCCCGCGAAGCTCGCGACTTCCTCATGGAAATAGATGCCGGCGATGGCGACGAGCCCGGCGAGGAGTGCGAATTGCTTGGCCATGTCGGGACCCTCCCAGTGAATGGAGCAACCCTACGCCGGTGTTGGTTAACGAAACCTATTGCTTACACCTTCAACAGGTTTTGATCGCCAACGGACTTGAGGTGCCGAGCAAACCCGGCCAAGCTGCGGCGATGAGGCCGAACCCCCGCAAAGTGATCGGTATCCTTCTCGTCGTCCTCGTCGCCGGCTGGCTCGCCGCTTGCGCGGCGGCGCCCGAAAAGGCGGGCGAGGGTGAGACCGAGCCGCCCAAATGGGGTCCGTGGGTCGAGTTCGGCACCGGTGTCCGTTTGTAGGAGCCCGCCGCGCGCCTATTCGAAGGCGCGGTGGTAGGCGTCGAGCGCCGGCGCCCCGCCGAGGTGGACATAGAGCACCTTGCTGTCCGCGCCGAAGGCGCCTTCGCCGGCGAGCTCGATCAGCCCATGCACCGATTTTCCTTCATAGACCGGGTCGGTAATCATCGCCTCCAACTCGGCGGCCGTGCGGATGGCGTCGATCGTCCCTTCGCTCGGTACGCCGTAGGCGGGGGCGGCGAAACGCGGCTCGACGATGACGTCGTCGTTGCCGATGTCGCGGCCGAGGCCGACCAGTTCGGCGGTCTGGCGCGCGATCTTCATCACCGCCGTCCGCACCATGTCTTCGTCGGCCGCGGTATCGATGCCGATCACCCGCCGCGGCCGGTCCTGGGCCTTGAAGCCGACGACCATGCCGGCCTGGGTCGAGCCGGTCGCGGTGGCCGTGATCACGGTATCGAAGAAGATGCCGAGTTCCGCTTCCTGGGCCGCGACCTCGTCGGCGAAATTGGCATAGCCGAGCCCGCCCAGCGGGTGGTCCGAGGCGCCGGCGGGGATGGCGTAGGGCGTTCCGCCTTCGCGCCGCACCTCGTCGAGGGCGCGCTCCCAGGTTTCCTTGATCGCGGTCGAGAAGCCCTCGCCCTCGAGCACCGTCTTGGCGCCCAACAGCCGCGACAGCAGGATGTTGCCAACCTTGTCGTAGACCGGATCCTCCCAATCCGCCCAGTGCTCCTGGACGAGCCGGCATTTGAGGCCGCAGGCGGCGGCCACGGCGGCGACCTGGCGGGTGTGGTTCGACTGCACGCCACCGATCGAGACCAGCGTGTCGCAGCCCTGGGCGATGGCATCGGCGGCCAGCCACTCCAGCTTGCGCACCTTGTTGCCGCCAAAGGCGAGGCCCGACGAGATGTCGTCGCGCTTGGCCCAGACCTCGACCCCGATCGTCTGCGACAGGCGTTCGAGCTTGTGCAGCGGCGAGGGGAAGAAGGCGAGCCGGCGGCGCGGAAAACGTTCGTCGAGGTTCAGGGCCATAACGGCAATCCTCCTGAAAACGGGGCGGGGTGGCGACGATTGGCCGCGCCGAACCTTAACAAAGCGGCGCTGAAATGTGCTCTCGATTATCCATCCCGGAGCAATACATTCATTGAAAAAATGCCATCTAAAGTGAATATAATTCGATAATTCGAGAAATAATTCGATGAATCTTCGATGATCGAACAGTTAGACCGGATCGACCGCCGCCTGTTGCGCGAGCCGTGGGGCGGCGACGCTTCGGAAATCGACTGCATCCATGTCGATCTGTGGGGTAACCGCCTCGAGCCCGCCTAGTTAGCCTGCCGCAGCTCCGATTGGCACGGGCACCACGGGACCGGAGAATACATCGTGAAACTCAAACGATCGATCGGCCCCCTCGGCCTCACTTTTATCGCCCTCAGCGGTATGCTCGGCTCGGGCTGGCTATTCGTCCCCCTGTTTTTAAGCCAGATGGCCGGACCGGCCGGAATCTTGTCGTGGATGATCGGTGCCGTGGCCGTCCTCATTCTTGCCTTCTGCTATGCTGAGATCGGCGCCCAGATTCCAGTCGCGGGCGGCCTAGGTTGAATCGACATTCATCGCATCCATAGCATAGCGCAAGCGAGTTGGATGAAGCTGATGAAGTAGAGGGCTCTTCTTTCGTATCGGGTCGCGATGTGGCGGAAGTGCTTGAGCTTGTTGAAGCATCGTTCGATCAGG
>JAAEOK010000022.1 GCA_024244705.1 Alphaproteobacteria bacterium | reverse complement strand
CACAGGATAAATCGCTGAAACTCAAACCGCCGCCAATAGCGGCCACCGATGAATTCGCTCTTGTCCACCTGAACTCTCAGCACGCCCAATCGACGTCCACATTCAACCGTCAAGCGTCGCGCTGTGAGAGAAGCGGGTTAGCCAGCAACAAAATGGGCTGCGCCGACACCGCAAACCTGAACGTCTACAGACCCTAGCCCTGCATGCTGCCACAGGCAGGCCGGTCGCGAAAGGAATTTACCGGTAGAGCAGTGATTTCTCGTCGTGGAAAACGTGCACCTTCTCAGGGGCCGCGGTCATTCTGACCATCTGCGTGCGCAGGCCCGAATGAATGCCCGGCAGTTTGCCAATCACCGGCGCGTTGCCGTCATTCGGATGGAAATAGAGCAAGGTCACCTCGCCCAGCGCTTCGGTAATGTTCACCTTGCCCTGGTAGACGTAGCTGTCCTCGCCGGCCGGCGTGAAGTCTTCGGGACGCACACCGATATTGACGCGCATGCCCTGGTCGTTGCCGTTGGTCGGCACGCTGCTCACGGCAATACCGCCGCCCTCCACCTTGATCTTGGTGCGCTCGCCGGTTTCGACGATCTCGCCGGGCAGCAGGTTCATCGCGGGTGAACCGATGAACTGCGCGACGAATTCGTTCTCCGGCTTTTCGTAGAGTTCGAGCGGCGTGCCGACCTGGGCGATACCCTTATTCGAGAGAACGACGATGCGGGAGGCCAATGTCATCGCTTCGACCTGATCGTGGGTCACATAGATCATTGTCGATTCGGGCATCGACTCTTTCAACTGCGCAATCTCGATCCGGGTGGCAACGCGCAGGGCGGCGTCGAGATTCGAGAGCGGTTCATCGAACAGATAAACCTTTGGGTCGCGGACAATCGAGCGGCCGATGGCCACACGCTGCCGCTGCCCCCCGGAAAGCGTCTTGGGAAGGCGGTCCAAATACTCATGGAGCTGTAGCACCTTGGCTGCGCGTTCAACCGCTTCGTCGATTTCCGGCTTCGACTTCTTGGCGAGCTTCAGCGCAAATGCCATGTTGTCGCGCACCGTCATGTGCGGATAGAGCGCATAGCTCTGGAACACCATCGCGATGCCGCGCTGCGCTGGCGGCACGTCGTTGACGACGACGTCGTCGATCTCGAGCGTACCGCCGCTGATCTTCTCGAGCCCTGCGATCATGCGCAGCAGAGTGCTCTTGCCGCAGCCGGAGGGCCCGACAAAGACGATCAGTTCGCCGGTGGTGATGTCGAGATTGATGTTCTTGAGGACATCGATGCCTCCGGCATAGGTTTTGGCGACATCCGTCAGCTTCAGATTGGCCATGATTTCCCTCCCAAAATTACGTTTGCAGTGCCAGGCAGGGCTGCCATGGACCGAGATGCACGGTGCCGTCCGCCGCAAGACCGGCACATCCAAGTTCGGCACCGATGGGCGCCCAGGAGCCGGACGGCAGTGCGTGTTCCGACGGCGTATCGCTCAAATTGAAGGCACAGAAGATTGTCTGGTTGCCGTTCGAGCGGGTGAAATGCACGACGTTGCCGGTCGCCTCGACACCGTCATGACTGCCCCTGATCAGGGCCGGATGGGCCTGGCGAAAGGCGATTGCGCGCCGGTAGTGATGGAGCATGGCGCCAGGATCGCTCTCCTGCAGGTCGGCCGCCAGCGGCAGATGCTCCTCGCCGACGGGAAGCCAGGGCCGGCCGGTCGAGAATCCGCCATTGGGAAAGGCATGCTCCCAAACCATCGGCGTACGACAGCCGTCGCGTCCCTTGTATTTTGGCCAGAATTCCTGCCCGTAAGGGTCCTGCAGATGTTCGAAATCGACCTCGGCTTCCCGGAAACCCAGCTCCTCGCCCTGATAGATGCAGACCGAGCCGCGCAGGCACATCAGCATGGTCGCGAACAGCCGCTGTGCCGCCGGGCTCAGGTCCCAGCGAGAGGTGTGCCGCATGACGTCGTGATTGGAGAAGGCCCAGCAGGCCCAGCCCGTCGAAGCCACGTCGTCGACCAACGCAAACACTTCGGACACGCGGGCCGCGGTCAATGGTTCCTGCGCCAGGAACTCGAAGGCGTAGCACATGTGCACGAAGTCGTCGCCGGCCGTGTACTGGCCGAGGATTTCCAGGCCTTTCTGCGCATCGCCGATCTCACCCAGCGAAATTGCTGCCGGATACTCCTCGAGCAGCGCCCGAAAGCGCCGCAGGAAATCGAGATTCTCCGGCTGGTTCTTCGAATAGATATGTTCCTGGTGATTGTAAGGATTGACCGAGGGGGCGATATTGGCGTTGCGCTTTTCCGGCGCCAGCGGCGGGTTGTCGCGCAGCTGCTTGTCGGCGAAGTAGAAGTTGATCGTGTCCAGGCGGAACCCGTCGACGCCGCGGTCGAGCCAGAACCGGGCAACGTCCAGCAGCGCGTCCTGGACCGCCGGTTCGTGCAAGTTGAGGTCCGGCTGCTCGACCAGGAAATTGTGCAGGTAGTACTGCTCGCGCCGGGCATCCCAGTGCCAGGCAGAGCCGCCGAATATCGACAGCCAGTTGTTGGGCGGCGTGCCGTCCGGTTTCGGATCGGACCAGACGTACCAGTCGGCCTTGCCATTCGTTCGGTCGGCGCGGTTCTCGCGGAACCACGGATGCTGGTCCGAGGTGTGGGACAGAACGAGGTCGATGATCACTTTCAGGCCGAGCTGATGCGCCGAGATGACGAGCCGGTCGAAATCGGCCAGCGTGCCGAAAATCGGGTCGACGTCGCAATAATCCGTGACGTCGTAGCCGAAATCCCTCATCGGCGACGGGAAGAACGGCGAAATCCAGATGCCGTCGACGCCCAGCGACGCGATGTGCGCCATCCGTTCCGCGATACCGGCGAGGTCGCCGATCCCGTCGCCGTTGCTGTCCTGGAAGCTGCGCGGATAGACCTGGTAGATCACCGCGCCGCGCCACCAGTCTTTCTGGGTGGCCGGGACGACAGACACTATGGATTGATCGATCATCGTCATGGGTCGGGTTTCAATACTCGATGTCTATTTGACCGAACCGGCGAGCAGTCCGCGCACCAGATAGCGCTGCATGGTGAAGAACACCGCCAGCGGCACGGCGATCGAAACGAAGGCAGCAGTTGCAAGGATGCCCCAGTCGCCGCCGCGCGAACCCAGCAGGTCGTCGGCGATCTTGACTGTCATCACCTTTGTCTCGTCGGACGACGGCAGGAACACCTTGGCCACCAGCAGATCGTTCCATGTCCACAGGAACTGGAAGATGGCGAAACTGGCGAGCGCCGGAAAGGACAGCGGCAGCACGATCTTGACGAAGACCTGGAAATCGGTCGCACCGTCTACCTTGGCGCTTTCGATGATGTCGCGCGGCAGGCCGACCATGTAGTTGCGCAGGAGATAGATCGCCAGCGGCATGCCGAACGCCGTATGTGCGAGCCATATCCCCATGAAGCTCTGCCCGATGCCGATCCTGTTGTGCAGGTTGAGAAGCGGCACCAACGCCAGTTGCAACGGCACGACCAGCAGGCCGACCACCGCGGCAATCAAGAGTCCGCGCGCCGGAAAATCCATCCACGCCAGGGCATAGGCCGCAAAGGCTGCGATCAGGATCGGTATGATGGTTGCCGGAATGGTCACCGTCAGCGTGTTGATGAAAGCCAGGTCCATATTGTCGGCCGTCAACACCGTTCGGTAATTGTCGAGCGTGAAATCGGGCGGCGTGTCGGCCTGAAAATAGACGCGCGGACCGCGTTTGGTGATCTCTTTCGGCGACGTCAGGACATAGTCGCCATTGGCGTCGACGGTCAGCGTTCGGCCGGCCTGGACCTCCGCGGTGGTTCCGACCGGGAATTCGCCCGGCGCTCGGCCTTTGCTGCCGAACGCCGTGATCCGGCTGTCGCCCGATTTGAAGCGGTCCGCCACGTCCGGATCGGCGAAGATGTTGCCCTTGAGAACCCAGACGCCGTTTTCTTCCTTCTGGGATTCCAGGTCGGCCCGGCCAGCCTCCGCCAGCGCCACCGAGAACGGCGCGCGCCACCAGCCCGATGCCGAGATCTGGTCGCGGTCGCGGAAGGACGAAACGAACAGTCCGACCGTCGGAATGAGCCAGATGATGACAATGGCGATCACCGAGACGTAGGTCACAATGGTCAGGCTTGATTTTTGTCCGGCAATGTTGTCCATGACCCGCCTCCCTCAGCGCATTTCTTTGCGTGCCTGGACGATGTTCCAGATCATCACAGGCATGACGATTATCATGATGATGAAGGCCACCGCGGTGGCGCGGCCATCGTCGCGGAACATGTAGGACATCATGTAGCTCGGCAGGATTTCGGTACCGAAATTGCCGCCGGTCATGGTGTAGACGATGTCGAACACCTTGAGCACGAGAATTGTCGTCGTCGTCCAGACCACGACGATCGTGCCCATGATCTGCGGAACCTTGATCTTGAAGAAGATCTGGAACGGATTGGCGCCGTCGATGATGGCGGCCTCGATGGTCTCTTCCGGAACGCCGCGCAGGGCAGCCGACAGGATGACCATGGCGAAGCCGGTCTGCGTCCAGATCAGGATGACCATCAGGAAGAAGTTGTTCCAGAACGGCACCTGCAGCATGTCCACCGGATCCTCTGCCCCGAAAACGGAGCGGATGGCGTTGATCAGGCCGATATCCGCATTGTTGGCGTAGACGAATTTCCAGATGAGCGACGCCCCGACGAAGCTGATCGCCATCGGCATGAAGATCATCGACTTGGCCAGATTGCCGCCGCGCATGCGGTCAGTGAGCTGCGCTGCCAGCAGGCCGGAAAAGGTCGCGGCCGCGGGAACGACCAGTGCCCAGAGCATGTTGTTGAAGAAGCTGCGACGGAATTCCGGTTCGCTGAACATGGAGATGTAGTTGCCGAAGCCGATGAACTCGTCGCCCTGGCGGTTGAACAGCGAACGGTAGGCCGATGCCACAACCGGATAGGCCAGGTAGAGCCCAAGCGCCACGATGGCCGGCAGCAGAAACAGCCACGGGCGCACCATGTTGGCCCGGTTGATGTTCCGGCCGGCATGCTCGCCCTTGGCCGGAAAGATCACCTTGTCGAGGACGAGGTTGGAAAAATAGAAATAGCCGACGCAACCGCCAACACCCGCCAAGATGGTGATGATACCCTGTAGGACCGGGTTCATGTGAACCTCCCCTTTTTGCCCGAAAGGGCGCGCGGCACCTTCTGCCGCGAACGCCCGGCAGTCCGCCCTACTGCATGGAGTTCCAGCGTTCCTGCACCGACTTGGCGACGTCACCGGCTTCTGCGCCGGATGTGTAGTCGACCATGCCGGTCCAGAAGGCGCCTGCGCCGATTTCACCCGGCATCAGGTCCGAACCGTCGAAACGGAATGTCGTGGCGTTGAGCAGAATGTCGCCGAGCGCCCGCAGGGTTTCGTTGGCATAGGCATCGCGGCTGACCCCCTTGTGCGGGGTCAGGAAACCGCCCTGGGCCATCCACACCTCATGAGCGATGGGCGTCTGGAGGAATTCGATGAATCCCCGGGCAATTGGCGTATCGTCCAGGATGCCGAACAGCGTGCCCGCACCGAGCACCGGCTTGCCGAGATCCTTGCTTTCGTAGGCCGGGAAATAGAAGAAATCCACGTCCGTACCCAGCTCCGTTCCCTCCGGGAAGAAGGTCGGAATGAACGTCGCCTGGTGATGCATGTAGCACTTCGGCGGCAGCTCGAAGAGACCGCCCGGGCTGTCGCGGAAATCCGTATTGGGGACCGCTTCCATACCGCCGGCGACATAGTCGTCGTTCTTGGCGAAATGGCCGAACTCCTCGATCGCCCCGACGATGCGCGGATCGTCGAATGGAATTTCGTTGGTCACCCACTGGTCGTAGACTTCCGGCGGCTGCGTGCGCAGCAGCATGTCTTCGACCCAGTCGGTGGCCGGCCAGCCGGTGGCGGCACCCGAACCCAGACCGATGCACCAGGGCGTGCCGCCGTCGGCGACGATCTGATCGGTCAGTTCCTTCAGCTCTTCCATGGACTCCGGCACTTCGTAGCCGTTTTCCTCGAACTGTTCGGGCACGTACCAGACCAGCGACTTGACGTCGATCTTGTAAGGGAACGCAAAGAACTGCTCATTGCCGTCGGCGCCCTTGTAGGAACCGAGATCGACCCAGGACAGACCGGCGGCATAGTTGTCACTGACCCAACCTGCGGCATCCGCGCCGAGCGGAGACAGAAAGCCCCGACCCGCCATATCGGCGGCGAGACCCGGCTGCGGGAAGACGGCAATATTCGGCGCCGAATTGGCCTGAGCGGAAATCACGATATCCTGCTCAAAGCTGTCGGATCCGGAATAGTCGACCTTGGCACCGGTCGCCTCCTCGAAATAGGCCAGCACGTTGCGGACGAGCTTGTCGTCCTCGCCGGTCCATGGGCCGGTCATGCTGAGCGTTTGCCCGGAATAGTCGTGGGCGGTGGCGTAGGTGTCGTAGCTTCCCCAATTGAAGGGGCCTTCTCCCGGCTTGAACAGGAGTTCCGCATTGGCGGCACCCGCCGTCAGGGCTATCGCCGCAACGCCGGCAAAAAACAGACTTTTCATGTGATCCTCCCAGGTTGAACGAGCGGCAGGCGGATTGCATGGATCCGCCTATGGCTCTAAATCAAAGCGCTTTGGATGTCTGCAACAATCGCTCACATCGGCGGGTTTGTCAAATTTGCATTCGATATTTCCTTCCAGCACTGTGAAAACAACCGATCGATGCGGGCCAACAGTTGCACTTGCCCCTTTGACGGACGATGCTTCCGGCACTATTATGCAAGAAAAATATAACCGCTTTGGAAGACGGGGAACCCATGAATCTTAAGGAGTTGTCGGAACATCTGGGCCTCTCCCAGACCACGGTCAGCCGAGCCTTGAACGGCTTTCCCGAGGTCAAGGAATCGACTCGACTGCGGGTGTTGGAGGCGGCCAAGAAACATAATTATTCACCCAATCTGCGCGCCAAGAACCTGGCAACGGGCCGAGCCATGGCCACCGGCCACGTCATCCCACTGTCGTCGAAGCACGAGATGGTCAATCCCATTTTCGGTGACTTCATCGCCGGTGCCGGCGAGGTCTATGCACGCAACGGCTACGAGATGATCCTGTCGATCGTCAACGACCGCGACGAGGCTTCCGTCTATCGCCAGCTGAAGGCCAAGGGCACCGTCGACGGGCTGATCGTTCACGGGCCGAGGATCAACGACAAGCGCATCGATCTGCTCCGGGAGATCGGTATCCCGTTTCTGGTGCACGGACGAGCGTCGGGCATCAACTCGCCCTATTCCTGGCTCGACGTCAACAATCGCAGCGCCTTCAACAGGGCGACGGATTTTCTGCTGGATCTGGGGCACAGCCGCGTAGCCCTGATCAATGGACTGGAAGCCATGGATTTCGCCTATCGGCGGCGCGACGGCTACGAGCAGTCGCTGCATGCCCGCGGCATCGAGCCGGATCCACAGCTCATGCGTTCCGACGAAATGACCGAGTTTTACGGCTACCGGTCGGCCCGCGAAATGATGGCGCTCGACGAGCCCCCCACAGCTTACCTTGTTTCTTCAATCATCGCAGCATTCGGAATACGCCGCGCCGTCGAAGAAGACGGCTTGCGCATCGGGCGCGACATTTCGATCATCACCTTCGACGACGCCCTGTCCTATATGAAGAACGGCGAGGACGTGCCGATCTTTACGGCAGCCCGTTCGTCCGTGCGCGACGCCGGCCGGCAGGCTGGCCAGATGTTGCTGGAACTGATTCGCAAGCCGGAGGCTGGCCCCCTCAACACCTTGCTTGAGGCGGAACTGATGGTCGGCACGTCCACGGGCCCGGTGCCGCGCGGTTAGCCCGGATTTCTCAAAGTAATGGGTGCATCGGCCCCAAGAATCTGAGAAAATTCTTTTGCAACAAAGATTTACCAGGTTCATGGACGGGGTCCGATGCAAACACACTGTATCCGCGAACAGTTAGAATTTGAAGGCT
>JAAEOK010000021.1 GCA_024244705.1 Alphaproteobacteria bacterium | reverse complement strand
GGATATGAGGAGTGAAGGATAAAGGGAAAACGAATTACCCTCGGACCAAGCAGTGTGAAAGATGGCATTCCATATCCTGTTTCCCAGAAATTTTCTACCAGGGCAAATTTCTTATAGGGATACGGCCCGAGAAGCTTTCTATACATCTCAAGATACTGTGCGGTTGTATCCAGATATTTTTGCGCAAGCGGGGAATCAGGTTGCCTCAAAAATGCCATTGCTTCCACTGCCCCTGCGGCCTGCCCATATTCAATAAATTCAGCGGAAATAAGATACATTTCCTCCTGGGGTTCATCCATTATCCAGGTATCAAACTGGTTGCCTGTGCTAGTATCATGTTTTCTACGCGCACCCTGGCTAACAGAGGCCCAACCTGATGGCAAGGTAACATCCATCCTGAATGTTACCAGTTCATCCACAAAATATGGATACCAGAAGCTGGACCCACTTAAATATATGCCTTCGGAAGAAATAATTCCAGGAGACACACTGAAACTTCGTGCGTACTCTTCGCCATATTCCGTCACTGGATGAAAAACTTCGCCCCCGTATCTGAGTGTGAGTGCACCTGTTCCTGGTGTCAGCTTCAGTTCATATAGCTCAAGCTGAATTGAAACCTGCTGAAGATGAGGATTGTTAATGAAAAATTCTCCTGCT
>JAAEOK010000020.1 GCA_024244705.1 Alphaproteobacteria bacterium | reverse complement strand
GAAGTCCGGCCGCACCAAAATCGTCTCGAAGTGAAACCGGAGAACCCATGGCAAACCTCCATCCGTTTGCCATCTTGAATCAGAAAAACACCGTTCCGGAAAGCCCCTATATGAGTCCCACTCACAGAGACTTGGTATTAGCACGACCAGCGTGACCGCGACCGTAGCGGCAATCGCGCGCCTCGGGGCGACACGCTCCAGGGCGAACCGTTGGCTTGTCGGCCCGATCACGGCGATCGCCGCAGCGACAGGGAGAACCCACAGGCTCCCAGCCACGGGGCCGAACAGGGACCAGCCGTGGCCGCCCGCCATCGCGGTCCAGATATCGACCGTCGCAGTAAAGGTTTCGGCACGGAACAGGACCCAGGCGATAAAGACGAATACCATGGTCAGGAGCCAGCTGGCGGCCCTTGGCATCGCGATACCCAGGCGGCTCGAGGCATGGTTGACGATTAGTGCAACTCCATGCAGTCCACCCCAGACAACGAACGTCCAGCCGGCGCCGTGCCACAGGCCGGCCAGTAACATGGTTGCCAGCAGAGCGACGCTCATCGCGGCAAAGCCCTGGCGGCTGCCGCCGAGCGGGATATAGAGGTAGTCGCGCAGGAAAGTGGATAGTGTGATGTGCCACCGTCGCCAGAAATCGCGTATCGAACTCGCCAGATAGGGCGCGTTGAAATTGACCGGCAACTGCAGGCCGAACATCAGGCCGAGGCCGATCGCCATGTCGGAATAGCCGGAGAAATCGAAATAGATCTGCAGGCCGAACGCGACCGCCGCGACCCAGGCCTCGCCCATCGTGAGCGCCTCGTTGCTGGCACGGGCATAAAGCGGGTCGGCGATGGTGGCCAGCGTGTCGGCGAGAGCAACCTTTTTGAACAGGCCGACAACGAACAGAGTGAGGCCGCGCGACAACCGTTCATGGAGCCCATCCCGGAGCGGGTTCAGGACGTACTGGAATATAATCTCGTTGTGGCGGACGATCGGCCCGGCGATAAGCTGCGGAAAGAACGTCACGTACATCGCATAGTCGGCGAAGGGATAGAGTGGCGCCTGCCCGCGCCGCCGGTCAACGAGATAGGAAATCTGCTGGAAGGTGAAGAAGCTGATGCCGAGCGGCAAAATGATGCCGAGCGGCTCGGGCGCCAATCCGGTCACCGGCTCAAGAGTCCCGACGAAGAAGTCGAAATACTTGAAGACGCCGAGCACGGCGAGGTTAAGCGCGACGCCGAGGCCCACCAGCCACCGCCGAGCATGGTCATCGAAAAGGCGGGCGAAGGCCCAATTTACCGAAACAGATACGATCAGCAACGGCAGGAAGCGGAGGTCCCAATAGCCGTAGAATATGAGGGACGCGGTAATTAGCAGCCAGGTGCGGGTTGTGCGACTATCGGCGGCGGCATAGTAGGCGCCCAGGACGAGCGGCAGGAAGACCAGCAGGAAAACCTGCGAATTAAAGAGCATAGGTTGTGGCGCAACTGTCGGTTAAGGCGCGCAATCTACGCGATTCGATCTCTGCTGGTCACGTCCAAATCGAACGGTTTCGACGACGGCCGGTCCCAGATTCGACGGAGGCATGTCCCCGGCCGAGAATTCGCCGTCCACCCGGCCTCGCGGCGCTTGCCCCAGGCGTCGAAGGAAAGGCGCTCGACCAGCAGCCCCGCCGCGTCGGTGACGACATCGAGCGAGCCGAGATGATCGCGCAGCAGATAGGCCCTGTCCTCGGCGACCGGATAGGTACCGAGGTCACGCCGCTAACCAGCCTGTTGGTTTCGCGACCGCCATCGACTATGAACGAGCTTCGAAAGAGGGCAAAACAACTCGGGAGCGCGCGAGGGTGGCGAATGCTTTGTACCCGGTGATCTATGTCCACACCGGGGACGACGAAGTCATCATGGACAATTGGCAGCTCGCCTTTCCGGAGAATTTCTGGGAGCGCATCCGGCGTGTCCACTATGCCGATATGTTCGGAAACGACGAACTATTGATCGGGCATACCATCTTCGCCGATCTCGAGCGGCTCGATCCGAAATCGCGGACCGAGGCGACCCGCTTTTGGCACCTGTTGAAGTCGTGCGGCCATCCGATCGAGTTGCTCAATCATCCCAATCGCGCGGCCATGCGCTATGAATTGCTGCGTAAGCTGTACGAGACCGGCCACAACGCGTTCAACGTCTACCGCCTCGCCGAGGGGCGCCTGCCCGCGCGCTATCCGGTCTTCGTCAGAGCGGAAAACGACCATCTCGGCGCGCGATCCGACTTGCTGAAAGACGCCGCAGAGCTCGCGACGTGCATCGACGAAACGCTCGACCGCGGTGTCGCCCGGGACAGTGTGTTGATCGAGGAATTTATCGATACGGTGAGCGATGACGGTGTCTACCGTAAATATAGCGCCTTCAAGATTGGAAAAGAGATCATCCCCGCCCACATTTTTTTCAGCAAAGACTGGAACGTCAAGAAAGGGGACATCGCCGACGAGAGCACGATTCGGGAAGAACGCGAATTTATCGAAAACAACAATTTTTCCGACCAAGTCCGCGACATCTTCGCGATCGCGGAGATCGATTACGGGCGGATCGATTTCGGCATCAAGGACGGCCGCGTGCAGACCTGGGAAATCAACACCCATCCCGTCATCGTCGGCAATTCCACGCTGACGGAGCAGCGCCTCGATATCGCCCATCGCTTCATGGCCCGTTTTGCCGCGGCCTTTCTCGACCTCGGCGCCGAGGGCGCGGCGCCAACCGAGGTGGAGGTGTCGGGATGAGCGCGGCGGTGAATTCGACTCGACGGGCCGGCAAGACGCCGCCGACCTATCCCGTCTTCTACGCGCATACCGGAGGCGATGAAGAAGTCATCGTGAAGTGGCAGGAGGCGTTTCCCGAGCAATTTTGGCAATGGTTCAAATTCGTTCGCTACGACGAGATCGTCGAAAAGCAGGACGTCGATGTCGGTCACTACATCTTCGCCGACCTGGAACGGCTGACGCCGGAGATGCGGGTCAAGATGGATATTTTGTGGAAGGCGCTGGGTGACAGTGGCGCCCCAATACGTGCCCTCAACAACCCCAACCGGACGGCGATGCGTTACGAGCTGCTGCGCCGGCTCTACGACGAAGGATACAATGCGTACAATGTCTACCGCCTGACCGAGGTGCGTCGCCCAGAGCGGTTCCCGGTCTTCGTAAGATCGGAAAACGACCACCGCGGACCGCGGTCAGGGCTGGTACACAACAATGACGAACTCGACGAAGCCCTCGACGGTCTCATCGACCGCGGCTTGCCCAGGGAGAGAATTCTGATCGAGGAATTCCTCGACACCGCGGACGACAAGGGGATGTATCGCAAGTACGCAGTCTTCAAGGTCGGGGACGAGATCATTGCGGCTCATATATTTTTCAGCAACGACTGGCTCATCAAGAAATGGGAATTAACCAGCGACGACATTCTCCGCGAAGAGGCCGCCTTCATCGCTCGCAACCCCTTCGAGGATCAGATCCGAACGGTCTTTGAACTCGCGAACATCGATTACGGCCGCATCGATTTCTCTGTGATCGACGGACGCATCCAGACCTGGGAAATCAATACGCATCCGATCGTCCATGGGTTCTCCACGGACTTGGCCGAACGGCGACAGGTCGTGGAAGACTTTTTCAGGCGCCTGATCGGCGCGTTCCGAGCGATTTCCGAGGGCGAAAACCGCGCCCGCACGGAATCGGTTGCCCCACCGCATTCGGCGCGCTAAATTCCCGCCGCCCCGCAACGCCGCAAGTTCGCGGGCGGGTTGCAAGGTGCCTCGCCGCACTGATTTTCAATAGCAAAAACAGAGACTGAGATCGATGACGGCAATGTTCAGGACAACGACGATTTTGGCATTTGCGGCAGCAGCAACGCTGTCGGCGTATAGTTCCGCCGCGACCGCCCGCGACTTCACCGTCGTCGGTTGGGGCGGGGCCAATCAAGAGCAACGCAGCGAGCTCTTTTACCGGCCATTCGCGAAAAAGCAGCATATTGTGTTGCTCGAGGACGTGTATCTCGGCGGCTGGGGACAGTTCCAGGCGATGCAAGATACCGGCGCCATTCTCTGGGATGTGGTCCAGGTCGAATCCTCCGAATTGGCCCGGGGTTGCGAGGAAGGCGTCTTCGTAAAGATCGACTGGCCGCGCATTGCGAACCGCGACAATCTGATGGCGGAGGCGATTACCCAGTGCGGTCTCGGCATGATCGTATGGTCGGCGGGGCTTGCCTATAACACCAAGCTCGTTGACGAGGCTCCAGCCGGCCTCGAGGATTTCTGGAACCTCGAGAAGTTCCCCGGCAAGCGCGGCATGCGGCAGGGGCCGAAGATGAACCTCGAATTCGCGCTGATGGCCGACGGCGTCGCGCCCGACAAGGTCTTCGAGGTTCTCTCCACCCCCGAGGGCGTGGACCGCGCCTTCAACAAACTCGACGAGATCAAACCGCAGCTCCAGTTCTGGAAATCGGGCGGTCAGCCGCCGGAGTGGCTCGCCGCCGGCGACGTGCCGATATCGATGGCCTATAGCGGTCGCATCGCCCGTGCCATCGACGAAGGCAAGGACGTGGCCTTCGTCTGGGACCGGCCGGTCTACGCGATGGATTCCTATGTGATCCTGAACGGCACCGGGAACGAAGACACCTCCTACGACTTCCTCAATTACATCATCGATGCCGACCCCAACAAATGGGCCGAGGTCGTGCGTTTTTCGAACTATGCCGTGGCTCTGAGCGACGTGAATGGAATGATGGACACCAACACCGAGAAGAAGCTCCCGGCCGGCGAGAATATCGCCAACGGCCTGTTCTGGGGCACCGACGAGGCGATCTCGTTTTGGCTCGACAATCAGGAGCAACTGACCGAACGCTGGGACGCCTGGGCCGCGCAGTAGGATTACTTTCCTACTGGCCGCTGCCACCGCGGTTGGCCCACCAGCGAAGAAACTCGACCGTCGCCAGCAACGCGACCGAGACCAAGATGAGAAACGTTGCGGCGGCGACGATTGACGGGTCGAGCTGATCGCGGATGCCGCTGAAGAGCTGCCGCGGCAAGGTGAGTGTCGCCGGCGAGGATAGGAATAGCGCCACCACGACATCGTCGAACGACGTCACGAAGGCGAAGATCGCGCCCGCAATGACCCCCGGCAGGGTCATCGGGAAGGTGGTGTCGAAGAAGGTTCGCAGCGGCGACGCGCCGAGGCTCTGCGCGGCCCGGACATAAACCCAATCGAACCGTTGGAGCGCGGCGGTGACCGTGATGAAGACGAAGGGAACGGCCAGAATCGTATGGGCCAGGACCAGCGCCGAGAAAGTGCCCAACAGGCCGAGGCCGGCGAGCGCAAAATAGGTCGCCAAGGCGACGATGACGACCGGGACGACCAAGGGCGAGATGATCAACGCCACCACCGCGCCTTTGAACCGGAAATCGACGGCGACCAGCCCATAGGCGGCGAGGGTTCCCAGAATCGTGGCCAATACCGTCGTGGCTATGGCGATGACGAGGCTGTTGCGAAAGGCGAAGACCCAGGGATAGGGCTCGAGGACCGTTTCGTACCACTGCCATGAAAGACCGGGCAGCGGATAGTTCAAGAAGCTGCCGGCGCTGAACGAAAGCGGCACCACGACCAGTACCGGCAACAACAGGAACAGGAAGCACATTCCGACGAAAACGCGAAATCCGATGCGCCACAAACGCTGCGAATAGGTGGACGACGCCTGCATGGCCGGCCTTCCCTATTGGACCTTGACAGCGCCACCGCGCAGTACGCGCGCGTAGAGCGGAAAAAACAGCGCGACGACCAGCATCAGCAACAGAGCGATCGCCGCCGCCATGCCCCAATGCGCGGTTTCCAGCGCGAAATTGAAGATCGTCGAGCTGAGCATCTGATCGCGTGGGCCGCCGACCAAGGCCGGTGTCACGTAGAACCCGACCGAAATAATGAAAACCAGGAGGCAGCCGGCGCCGAGGCCGGGTAGGGTCTGCGGCAGGTAGACGGTGAAAAAGGCGTTCAGTGGCCGCGCGCCGAGCGATGCCGCGGCGCGCATGAGATCGCCGGGGACCGACCGCATGACACTGTGCAGCGGCAACACCATGAACGGCAGGAGGACATAGACCATGGCGATATAGACGCCGGTTCGGTTGAAGATCAGCGGAATCGGGGTATCGACAAGACCAAGCCAGATCAAAAGGCCATTCAACACCCCATTGGATTGAAGCAGGATCACCCAGGCCGCCGTCCGCACCAGAACCGACATCCAGAACGGCAGCAAGACGAGGAACAGCAGCAGCCGCGACAGCCGGCCCGGCGCGGTGGCGATGGCATAGGCCATGGGATAGCCGACCAATAGGCAAAGCGCGGTTACGACCACGCTCATCCAGATCGTTCTCGCCATCAGACGGAGATAGACTTGATGATCGGGATCCGCGCGCGCAATACCGCCGTGATCGTCCTGGCGAAGATCGAGTGCGGCGAGGACGAACCGCGCCGTCCAGGGCCCGCTCACGGCGTCGATCGCGTGCCACGTCGAGAGCTCTCCCCACCGCGGATCGAGGGCGACCAGATCGCGCCTCGGCGCCTCAGCATCGAGACGGTCGGCGTGCCGGGCCGCGCGCATCAGCACGCTACGCAACCCACCCGTCTCACGGTTGAGACGGGTCGCCGCCGCGGCGATGGTCTGATTCTCCCGCGCCACGCGCATGTCCGCGACCAAGGCGGCATAAGCCGCCTCGTCCGGTATGGATGCCCCGTCCCAGCGCTCGAGGGCGGCCGCGGTACGGGGAAATGCGTCGGCGAAATCGGGACTGTTGACGCTGGTCACGAAGATCCCGGCGATCGGGATCAAGAAGAACAGGATGAGGAAAGCGAGCAGCGGGGTTGCGAGCAGTAGGCCGCGCCGCAACGCCCGGCGACCGGCCGGAGGATGGTACGCGGCGGCGCTATCGGATCGCATCGGAGGCCGGATCCGACGGCGTTGGCGCCAGGTCCAGGGCGGAGCAGAATTTCGGATGCCACCGCAGCGCGACGCGCGCGCCTTCCCGCATCGGCGGTCCATCCGGATCCTTGACCGCTTTGGCGACAACGGTTCCGAGCCCGTCAACCGCGACCCCGATCCGCAGGTGGTCGCCGTGAAAGAGCAGGTCGGTCACCGATCCGGCGAAATCGGATTCGTCGTCGGCGCTCAAAGCCTCGACCACGACCCGCTCCGGACGGATCGATACGAGGACCGGGCTGCCGGCGGCGAAGACGTCCCGCGGCCGCGCTTCGACGCGGTGCCCGGAGTGCAGCCGAACCACGCAGACATCGTTGCCCGCATGTTCGACCGTGCCGGGAAAGGTGTTGTTCTCGCCGATGAAATCCGCGACGAAGGCGTTGTCCGGCGCCTCATAGACCTGCTCCGGGGTGCCGACCTGCTGGACAACGCCGTCGTTGAGGATCACCACCCGGTCCGACATCGCAAGTGCCTCGTCCTGGTCGTGGGTGACGTAGACGAAGGTGATGCCGCAGGCATGGTGAAGGCGCTTGATTTCGACTTGCATCTGGTCGCGCAACTTCTTGTCGAGGGCGCCGAGGGGCTCGTCGAGAAGCACCAGCGAGGGCTCGAAAACGAGCGCCCGGGCCAGCGCGACCCTCTGTTGTTGTCCGCCCGATAACTGGCTGGGCCGCCGCCGCTCGAGTCCATCGAGTTCGACCATGGCGATGGCCGCGGCAACGCGACGGGCGCGTTCCGTCTTGGCTATCCTGCGCTGAACCAACGGATAGGCGACGTTTTCGGCGACGGTGCGGTGGGGAAACAGGGCATAGCTCTGGAAGACGACACCCATGTTTCGCTTGAAGGCCGGGATCCGAGTAAGGTCGTTGCCGTCGAGAAAGATGTCACCACGGCTGGGATCTTCGAACCCGGCCAACATCATCAAGATGGTCGTCTTACCGGCACCCGAGGGCCCAAGCAGAGTCAGAAACTCTCCGCGGCGGATTTTGAGTTCGAAATCACGGACAACATCGACGTGGCCGTCATAGCTCTTGGCGACGTTGCGAAACTCCGCAACGAAATCGCCCGGCACAGTGCCCGTGACGTCGTTTGGGCGATGGAGCATCCAGTTCTGCCTGCGACGTTCCCCTGGCCGCGGAATTTGGCACGCGGGCCGCACCAACAACAAGGCCCTCATGCGCACTATGCGCAGCTATTCGCGAATTTGCCATGGTTGGCGCGGGACGTGCCTCCGACCGCGCCGACGTGGCTCAGGTTCTAAGCCAGATTGGGCCGCGTCTCCAAGCCCTGGCGGACGATCGCCTCGACGCGCAACCGCTCGTCTCCGGACAATGCCATGCGCGGAATGCGGACGTGTTCCGTGCCGTAGCCGGCCATCTGCTGCGCCAGCTTGATGTATTGCACCAGCTTGACGTCGGTATCGAGATGCAGCATCGGCATGAACCAGCGATAGATCGCCCGCGCCTCTTCGATGCGGCCGTCGCGGACCAGTTCGAACATGCGCACCGCCTCGCGCGGGAAGGCGCCGACCAGCCCCGCGACCCACCCGACCGCACCGAGTATCTGGCTCTCCAGGACGATGTCGTCGACGCCGCAGAACAGCAAATACCGGTCGCCGCAGACGTTGACGATATCGGTGATGCGACGCACATCGTCGGAGCTTTCCTTGAGGGCGACGAATTTGGGTTCGTCCGCCAGCTCGGCGAACATGTCCGGCGTGATGTCGATGCCGTAGGTGACCGGGTTGTTGTAGATCATGATCGGCAGATCGGAGGCCGCCGCGACCCGGCGCAGATGGGCCATTGTTTCGGCCCGGTCCGACTTGTAGATCATCGGCGGCAGCACCATCAGGCCGTCGACGCCGATCTCGGCGCAGTCGGCGGCGAGGCGGGTGGCGGCGGCGGCGACCGATTCGGCAATACCGACCAGGATCGGCACCCGTCCCTTCGCGAACCCAGCCGCCATGCGGACGACGGCGCGCTTTTCGTCGGGCTCGAGCGACCCGTTCTCGCCCATCGTACCGAGCATGACGAAGCCGCTGACGCCGGCCTCCAGCATCGCCTCGAGGTGGGCCTCGGTGGCGTCGAGGTCGAGTCCGCCATCTTCCTTGAACTGGGTCATTACCGCCGGGAAGACGCCCTGCCAATTCACCTTCATGTCGGATCCCTCCGCCGCGCTGTGTCGGCGCGACCCTGGCACCGCGGCCAAGTCGCGTCAAGCCATGGCGCGGCGCTCACTGCCCGCAAAATGTCCTGTGCGCAGCCGGTAACGGCGGCCGACGGCGAGGGCCGCACACCGGGCAATCGCAGGTCGCCGACTAGAGCCTTATCGGATCATACGGGATCAATTCTGTTGCGATTTGGGTGTGCCAGGCCGCAAGGCGCCGTCCGAAACGCGATGGCGAAGCATCGGGTGAGGGCGGCAACGCCACGGATGGCCGCCCAAACGCAACCCTGTCGGGCCGCGGCCTTTTTCGCCATGACGGCGTCAACCGCCTTGACCGTATTCGGGATACGCTCCGCGGCGCTTTCCTGGTCGCGGCGAACAATACCTGCGGCAGAATGGTTCCGTATGATCCGATAAGGCTCTAGCGCGTTCGATAGTGCCTCAGCGTCGCCAGTGCATCGTTGTCGCCGCTGCTTTCGACATGCCGTACCAGATGGTCGACGTGTTCGTCCCAGGTTGGATAGGCGCCGGTGAGGGCAAGGATTAGGCGTTCGACACCGATGACGAAGGCGACATCGAAGCTTTCATCGAGTACGGCTTCGCCGACCTCGGTCCAACCTTTGCCGGGCGGGTTATCGACAACCCGCGGCGCGGGGCTGTCGCCAAGCCAGTAGTGAAAACCGACGGTGGCCGCTTCAACGGGACCGTCCGGGGTTTCGATCCTGATGAATCCCGACCCATCGCCGGCGGCGCGCGCTTCCTCTTGATCGCGCAGCAACACCTGCCGGTCCCAGTCGATGTCGTGACGCTCGACGATCGGGCGCAACGGTTCGAATAACGCGGTCGAGATGAAGGTGAAGCGTTTGCGATCGAGCTTCATCGCCTCCAGCATGAATTCAAGTTGATGGCTGAACGCGTCCGCCGCGGTATCGCCTATCTTCCGGTGGGACTGGTAGACGTGGAAAACCGGCAAAATATCCGGACGATGGCGATCGTGGATATCGTCGAGCTTGGCACAGACTTGAACGACCATGTCGCCGGGTTCCTTCAGCGCCTCCCAGGCCCAACCGCGCAGACCGCCGTTCAGAGTCGACCTACCGGTCACTACCGGAAGGGCGTCAACCGAACGATAATTCTTCTCGCTGAAATGATCGATGAGGAAGGTCTGCATTTGGTCCACGGCATCGACGAATTTGACCGACTGTGCGCCGGCCTCGCCGGAAAGGCGCAACGGCAAGATCGACGACAACGCCAGGAGGGCGCCTCCTTTCAGGACTGTCCGTCGTTCAATCAATTCATAATTCCCCAGTGCCATTCATACCTGTGCAATTGTCCCACGGATTCTATGGTTGTGACATTCAGAGATCGGGCGTTGGTTCCGAGGACCTAGGTTTCCAACGAGCTATAACCGAATCTTGGTGATGGCGTGATGTAGAGGCGGCGTATCCTGGCGATGTTGAGGTCGCCGATTTCCAAGAAGGAAGGATACGCCATGTACGAAGATAGAG
>JAAEOK010000019.1 GCA_024244705.1 Alphaproteobacteria bacterium | reverse complement strand
CCCGTAAATGGGGTTCGCTGGTTTCACCCGTCGGGTGACATGGGGTTCGCCCGTTGTGATGATGGTATTGCATTGATTCTTATAGCAGAATCTCTCAACCAGGTCACCAAAATGGCAATCCATCTGGGGAATCCGGGTTTAGATTGGCCAAGCGCAGCCCATGATTCACCGGGACGTGTAGCAGGGACGAGTTGACAATACGAAACGTTTCTGCAATCTTTGCGTGTATATCAATTACTCCGCGAAGGTTCGGTCAGGCGGCATTGCTCATACTCGCTCTGTTCTTGGCCTATCTGTTCTTTAGCCCCTGCGCGTCGAATGACGTAACGATCATCAATGGGACCGGCCACCAAATAGCTGTCGTGTTGCGCATGAATGACAAGACAGTCTGGTCCGGCGACGTAGCGCTGCTAAACGATCGAAGCCCGCCTGTCATGCACCCGGGCGTTGATGCCAGCATAGATATTGAGATCAACGCCATCGCCGAGGAAACCAGCTTTCGCGGGACCTACGGCTACGTTGTGCCGTTCGACGGTTACCGGAACATATTCCTCTTCGACCATGAGGGGATTCACTACACGTCGCTCCAACCCGATCCCGATTTGGGGACCGCATGGCGCATAGCCATGTATGGTCTGGGACCGCTTGGAGCGAAGGTTTCGTGCGCCGGGCCGATTCCGGGGCCGGCGTTCATAGCCACAAACAGGCCCAAGACCCTCTGCAAGGTTACCTCACTCGGTCGCCAAAGCTAGGCGCCGTAGGTCATGCGCTTGAGAATGTCGTCGCGCTTGACGAACTGGTGCCGCAACGCGGCGGCGATATGGACGATGAGCAGGGCGGTGAGGGCGATGGCACAGTAGAAGTGGACATCGCCAAAGAAGTCGGCCAATTCCTTGCCGCCCGGCTTGAAGGGGTCATAAACCTCGAACAGGCCGAAGAACTTGTTCTTGACCCCGAAGGTGTCTTGCAGCGGCGAGGCGGACGCCATGAGCCAACCCGAAATCGGCATGGCCAGGATCAGGACATAGAGGCCGAGATGCCCAAGCCTGGCGGCAAGCTTTTCCGGCGCGCTCATGGCGTCGGGTAAAGCGGGCTTTCGCCGGTTGCCGAGGCGCCACACTACACGCAAGACAGCCAGACCGAAGACGAGGAATCCCCAGCTCTTGTGGAGCTGCACCAGGGGGAACTGCTCGAGTGGGTCGGTGACGAAATAGGCCATGTAGACGCCCAGGCCGAGCATGAAAAAGATAATGCCCGCCATCGTCCAGTGAAAGAGACGGGTGACCCAGCCCCAAGTCCGGTCGCTGTCGCGGAGTTGCATGAACCCGGTTCGGAAAAAAATTAGCGGTGGTCCGTGCCCCTATGGCCGCGTGCCGGCGTATTCGCGTTAGGCTTCGTCGGCCTTCATTTGCACGAAGATCTCGAGACGGATGCGGTCGCCGGTGATCGGCGCACCGAGGCCCAGATCGAATTCACTTCGTAGCAAGGAACCGTCCGCCGTGATTCCGATCCACTCGCCCTGGTACTTATCAAAGAAGGAGCCCAGAGGGTGCGGGCCAATGTGGTTCATGGTGACGTCCAGGTCGACCGGCTTGGTTATGCCCTTGATCGTGAGATCGCCCGTCACCACGACCGAGGAAAGCCCGGACCGGCGCACCCCCGTCGACTCGAAAGTGATTGTCGGGTGCTTCTCGACATCGAAAAAGTCGTCACTCTTTAGATGATCGTCCAGCGCCGTCACGCCCGTGTCCACGCTGTCCGCCGCGACCGACACCGAAACCTTGATTGTCGACAGATCTTCGCCATCGAATTCCGCCGAGCCGGTCACGTTCGCCCACTCTCCGGACTGTATCGTCAGGCCCTGAGCATCGTAGTAGAAACGAACCTCGGTGTAGCTCGGGTCGAACTCATAGGTCGCGGCCTGGGCCACGGTCGAAAAGAAGAGGACCCCGAGGGCCGCGATCAAAGATTGCTTCATTGGTAAGTCTCCCAGTCAGAGAACGAACGCCAAGGATCTTGCCCGATCCTAAGATTGATCCCGGCTGTCTTCAATAGTGCGCACACCAAGAATTCACTCCGCGCGCTTCACTTTTCGGAGAGCTGGGACCCGTGTCCGCGCAAATCACCGTCCGGGTAGAGGTCCCTTCTTGCCCGGGACAGAGGCGGCTGTCACGCGCCGTCCGGAGGCACGGTCTTGGCGCAGAGCGGGTAGACCGAGCAGGATGCCGCTATAGAGACCGCGCCGTCGCGGTGGTCGCGGCCCGCGAAGACTTCGCGCCCGCTATTTCGTGGCGCCGAAATTGGCGTAGGCGGCCGCCTTCCACTGGCCCTCGATCCGCCGGAACACGGCCAACCGCGGGGCACGGTGGACAATCGGCTCGCCGTCGATGGTCCCGTCGATGTGGAGGAAGAAACGCACGACCATGATGTCGCCGCCGACCGTGACCACCAAGTCCTCGGGGACAAAGCCGGGCGCCAGGGAAACCCGGGCGACGCCGCTTTCCAGGTAGCCCTCGCGGTCGAAACCGACGCCGTTGGCCCGCATGATCTGGAATTCCGGCGCCAGCCAGCGCGCCGCCGCCTCGGGCCCCGCGGCCACCGCATTGATGAAGGCAACTACCGCGACGTGCGCCTCTTCCGTGGGGCCGTCGTCGGCCAGGGCCGGCAAGACGGACACGGCGACGGACAGAAGGACGACGATCACATACCGCATGGCTGACTCCTTGGTCGATTCCATTTCACTGTCATTGCCCAGTTACCGGCCATCTTCGGCCTCGATGATAGGCGAACGAGCCCCGCCGGATCATCACGCTCCGCGTCTTGACCCGAAGCGGCGAACCCGGTGTCGGCCCGGCCGTCGATCGCGGCCGCGCCGACCACAGGCGTCACCCACGCCATGACCGCGGCCTAGTCCCGGTCGGACTCCTCTGCGTCCACGTGCCCACGATCCAGGATCGCGCCCGGACCATACCGGTCGAGAAGGCTGTCGGCGTAGGCCTCGATCTCGTCCCAGGCACATTCGCGGCTGGCGTGGCCACGGACGACAAAGGCCGGGCCCATGTAAAAGCGCTCATACTGTAGGTGACGGCCGGCGAAATCGCTGCCGAGGGCGTCCCACGCCGCCTTGAAGAGCTTGTATTTGTCGATTGCGGCCTGGCCATGACTTCCCCGCCACAAGACCTCGAAGAGCTCACGCGTGTACGGATCTTCCAGCACCGAGACATCGGCCGGCATCTGCAGGACGCTGCCGCCCGACAGCTCCCGAACCTTCGAACAGATCTGATCGTAGTTTTGCGTGCACCAGTAGACCGTCGAATACATGGCGAGCCTGTTATACGTCACATAGCCGTTACCAAGGTCTTCGAAGCCTTGAATCTGCCCGTCGACAAGACCCGAAAGCATTCCATAGGCCGCCGCCAGATGCCCCATGTCGTCGGCCACCGCGGGGACGACGTCGATGCCCATGGATTGGGTGATGCGACGGGCGAGCCCGATCAGAAGGCGGAGCTTCGAGCGAAACCGCACGCATGATTGGTGATTCGACAGGCTATGGGCGGGGGTCTCGAAGTAGATGTCTCGCGACAACGGTATGTCATTGTGGGTGAAGACCCGCTCCCAGGGGACGAAGACGTCATCGCACACGACGACGCAGTCGCTTTCATCGAAGTGATAGGCAAGCGGATTGTCGAACTCGCTGACCGCATAACGGCCGAACGGCTTGCGTGACCACAGGCTGAGACCCGCCGCGCTGGCCGGCACCATGCAGGTGATCGATTCGCGCTCGTGACCCTCGGCCAGAGGCAGCAGATTGCCGAGCCAGATTTCGTGGCAAAAGGCAGCGCTCGTGGCGAGCATCTTCATGCCGCTAATGACAACGCCGTCATCCCGTTCCTTGGTCACCATCAGGCTCGGAACCATGCGCGCCGCTCGGCCACTGAATTTTTCGTCCCGCGTGCCCTGCGGCGGGGCGACGGCGTGGGCGAGAAAGATGTCGTTGTCCCGGCAGTAGCGATAGTAGTCGGTGACGTGACGAGAGAACTTGTGCTCATCGGAATCGAAGATTTCCGGCCGCATGGCGGCGCCTGTGATATAGCCGCCGACGAAGTCGGGCGACCGGCCCATCATGCCGTAGGTCATGTCGGCGATGATCGCCGAGCACGTCGAGCGGCGCTCAAGATCGCGCCGATTCTTCGGCATAAGGTAATACATGGCATGACGATCGCCGTCGGCCTCAAAGGTCAGGATGTCGCGATGGGCGGGATCAAAGCGTGCGTCGAAGGTCGCGGCATAGGAGTTTGCCGCGTTGCGGAACGCGGCATGGGTCGTGACGTCGGTGACCCGTTCGCTTCCGATGTAGATGACGCGCCCGTCCCTAAGGCTATCAAGGTATTCTTCGCCGTTTCGAATCAACGCCCTCTCCATCGTTTCGATGACGAAACGATCTTTCCTTCACCGGTATTCTAGCGCGAATTCTTCAGCGACGGCGATGCCTCGCTACGGTTTGCATCGGTCATCTTCAATTTCTTGGAAACGCCCGCATTGCCGGCCAGGCCGCAGCCGATATTTGGCGGAAAAGCGCCGAATCAATTCCGCAACCGGCTCAGGGTCGGTCAAGGTCTCGAAGGATATCGGGCCGGGCGCGGCGTGCCTTGCGTTTCAGGTGCGCCCAACGCAACGCCAGGGTCTCGGGGCTGCGGATGAAGCCCTGGGCCTGGCGGGCGACGTCATCGGGCAACGTGTCGACGCGGCCGGTCGCCATGGCCTTGAGCTGCACCTCGCACGCGTAGTCCAGGACCGTCGCGCCGACCACCGCATCGCCGATGGTGTCGCCAACCGTTATCAAGCCATGATGCTTGAGCAAGATGGCGTGGTTGTCGCCCAACGCCGCGGCAATGGCATCGCCCTCCTTGGTGTCGAGCACGATGCCGTCGAACTCATCGAAGAGACAAACATCGTCGAAGTAATAACACCCGGTTTGGGTGACAGGCATCAATTGGGAGCCCGTCGCGCTGAGGGCCACGATGTTTGCCGCGTGGGTATGTACGATACAATTTACCTCCGGTCGAACCCGGTAAATCTGGGTGTGTATGTGCAAGGTCGGATTACAGGTGCCGCTTCCACTCACCGTGCGCAGTTCAAAATCGGACTCGACGAGATCGTCGGCACCGATCTCGTCAAATCCAAGCCGCCACCGATGCGCCCAAAACGTACTGGCACCAGGTAGCCGGGCGGTGAGGTGTCCCGCGATCCCAGTTCCCTGGCCGGCCTGATCCAGGATGTGAAAGCCGTGCAGAAGATCCGCTTGTAGGGTTTGCAACGCCGATTCGGGGACGGTTCGGACGACAGGGGACGGTGCGCTCATATCCGGTTAGCCTTTTCGGTTACCTCAAGGCGGCCAGGCCGCCTACACCGGCGGCGGTCGCCGTCCCCCCACCCTCATTGTGCCAGGAACGCCAATCCCGGCATGACCACCGGCGACAGGCTTAGCCCGATCAGGATACCGCTATAGAGGCCGCGGCCCGCCGCGCCGTCGAGGTGGCGCCGCGCCGGCCACAGACCGATCAGAGTGAGGATGCCGAGCACCGCACCGACCGCGCACACCATCGGCCCGGCGGGGATCAGGGCGAGGCCCAAGTAATAGATCAAGGTCGGCGCCAGAACGACCATCAGGATCAACACCCGCAGCCCGTCGTCCCACGCCCATCCGGTGCCGTCTTGTTCCGCCATGGCGCTGTCCCCCTTCGTTCTCGCGCGGGCCTGAGTTTAACGGTTTTCCCCGCGTCCTGCCACCGGCGCTTCCGCCACCCCCTCCCCAATGCGGCCGGTCCCGGCCGATCTCCCCCCTTTACCCGATCTCCCGCCGAGAGGCGGAGTCCGCCGCCGCGATCCGTGGCGAGAAGTCCGCCCTGGACAAGCGGCGCCATCGGCGCTATCGCGGGTCCGTCACGGGCGAAGACAACCACCACAAGGACCGGCGATGACGAGCGGCGACAACATGCGGACGGGCGGTCAGCTGGTCGTCGATGCGCTCACCGCCCACGGCGCGGAGCAGGTCTTCTGCGTCCCCGGCGAGAGCTACCTGGCCGTGCTCGACGCGCTCTACGACGCAGACGGGCTCGCCGTCACCGTGTGCCGCCAGGAGGGCGGCGCGGCGATGATGGCCGACGCCTACGGCAAGCTCACCGGGCGCCCCGGCATCTGCATGGTGACGCGCGGGCCCGGCGCCACCAACGCCTCGCCCGGCATCCACATCGCCTTCCAGGATTCGACGCCGCTGATCCTGTTCGTCGGCCAGGTCGCCCGCGGCATGATCGAGCGCGAGGCGTTCCAGGAGATCGATTACCGCCGCATGTTCGGCCAGATGGCCAAGTGGGTGGCGCAGATCGACAGCGCCGAGCGGGTGCCCGAATTCGTCGGCCGCGCCTTCCATACGGCGACCGCCGGGCGGCCCGGGCCGGTCGTGCTGGCGCTGCCCGAGGACATGCTGCTCGACCGCGCGCCGGGGGTCGAGCTGGCGCCCTATACGCGCACCGACGCCCATCCGTCGCCGGCCGCGATGATGCGGCTCGAAGACATGCTGGCGGCGGCGCGGCGGCCGCTCATGGTGCTCGGCGGCGGCGGCTGGAACGCCACCGCGTGCGCCGATGTGCGCGCCTTCGCCGAGGCTTTCGACCTGCCGGTGGCGGCCTCGTTCCGCTGCATGGACTATTTCGACAACACCCATCCCAATTATGCCGGCGATCTCGGCTATGTCGCCAATCCCAAGCTCGCCGAGCGCGTGCGCGCGGCCGACCTGCTGCTCGTCGTCGGCGACCGCCTCGGCGAGGTGACGTCGGCGAGCTACAGCCTGCTCGCCGTGCCGCGGCCGAGCCAGGCGCTGGTCCACGTCCATCCGGGGGCCGAGGAACTGGGCCGGGTCTACCAGCCGGAGCTGTCGATCCACGCCAGCATCCCGGGCTTCGCGGCGGCGGCGGCGGGGCTCAACCCGGTGCGCGAGCCGCCGTGGCGGGACGAGCGCACGGCGGCCCACGACGACTATCTCGGGTGGATCCGGCCGACCACGGCGCCGGGCGGTGTGCAGCTCGCCGAGATCGTCGCCTGGCTGAGCGAGACCCTGCCCGCCGACGCCATCGTCTGCAACGGCGCCGGCAACTATGCCGGCTGGGTCAACCGCTTCTACCGCTACCGCGACTACCGCACGCTGCTCGGCCCGACCTCGGGCTCGATGGGCTACGGCACGCCGGCGGCGGTGGCGGCCAAGCGCGTCCATCCCGAGCGCATGGTCGTCGCCTTCGCCGGCGACGGCTGCTTCATGATGAACGGCCAGGAGCTGGCGACCGCGGTCCAGTACGGCCTCGCCATCATCGTCATCGTCGTCAACAACGGCATGTACGGCACCATCCGCGCCCACCAGGAGCGCGAATATCCGGGCCGGGTCAGCGCCAGCTCGCTGACCAACCCGGACTTCGCCAAGCTGGCCGAGGCCTATGGCGCCCATGGCGAGGCGGTGACCCGGACCGAAGACTTCGCCGCCGCCTTCGCCCGCGCGGCCGAGGCCGGGCGCCCGGCGCTGATCGAGCTCCGCATCGACCCCGAGGGCATCGCCCCGGGCCGCACCTTATCCGAGATCCGCGCCGCGGCCGAAGCGCGACAAGGTGGGTGAGCGCCGTGCGCCACCGCCGCGATGACCGCGACCGCGATTTCTGCTAGAATGGAAGCCATGCGCACGACGATCCTCATCTCGACCCTCTGCCTCAGCTTGGCCGCCTGCGCCGGACCGAAGCCGGTGCTCTATCCGAACAATCACCTCGCCGCGGTCGGTGACGACCAAGCCGATCAGGATATCGACCAGTGCCAGGAGCTGGCCGAGGCGGCGGGGGCGAGCGATGGCGGCGATGCCGCCGGCAACGCGGCCAAGAGCACGGTCGCCGGCGGTGCGATCGGCGCCGGCTCCGGCGCGGTGGCGGGAGCGATCGGCGGCAATGTCGGCCGTGGCGCGATGATCGGGGCCGCTGTCGGCGCGACGGCCGGCCTGCTGCGCGCCGCCTTCAGCCGGCCGCGTCCGGGCCAGGCGCATATGAACTACGTCAACCGCTGTCTCTCCGACCGGGGCTACGAGACCGTCGGCTGGGACTAATACCAAGTCTCTGTGAGTGGGACTCATATAGGGGCTTTCCGGAACGGTGTTTTTCTGATTCAAGATGGCAAACGGATGGAGGTTTGCCATGGGTTCTCCGGTTTCACTTCGAGACGATTTTGGTGCGGCCGGACTT
>JAAEOK010000018.1 GCA_024244705.1 Alphaproteobacteria bacterium | reverse complement strand
CTCGGTGGCGACCCCGCGGTTGCCCTCGGTGTCGACGCTGCCGGGACAGATCGCGTTGACGTTGATGCCGTGCGGCGCCAGCTCGATGGCCAGGCTCTTCATCAGCCCGATGACGCCGAACTTGGCGGCGCAGTAGCCGGCGACCCCGGCATAGCCCTTGAGGCCGGCCTGCGAGGCGATGAAGATGATGCGGCCGCCGCCGCGTTCGATCATGTGGGGCGCGGTCAGCTTGGCGCTGAGCCAGGCACCAGTGAGGTTGACGTCGAGGACGGTGTGCCAGGCGTCCTCCGAAATTTCCCACGCCGGCATGAACGGCGCGCCGATGCCGGCGTTGGCGACCAGCACGTCGATGCGGCCGAGGTCGTCGATCGCCGCCGCCAGCGCCGCCGCGAGCTGGGCGCTCGAGCGCACGTCGGCGACCAAACCCAGGCCCCGCCGTCCGGCGGCTTCGACTTCGGCGACGGTGGCGTCGAGGTCGGCGCGGTCGGCGAGCGCGATGGTGCGGCCGGGAATGGCGGCGCAGATGTCGCAGACCGCGACGTCCGCCCCCTCGGCGGCGGCTTCGAGCGCGAACGCGCGGCCGAGGCCGCGCGCCCCGCCGGTGATGAAAACGACCTTGCCGTCGAGCCTGCCCATGACCGCGCCTTTCGTCGGTGGAGCGGGAGTCCCGCACGCCGCCCCGACGTGCGCCACCCCTCACGAGCCAGTTTAAACCGGCCGAGACCGCGACCAAAGGGCGTCTGGCGCATGCAAGCCCATAACCGAGAGTTATTTTCGGTTCGGGCGGTCCAGCTTTCGGGAAGCAGGTTACTTGCGTACGGCCTGGCTATTGCGCTAGTCCTCCACGAGATAGCAATTACCGGAGCGGTCACGCGACAATGAACGTAAAGATCAACGAACTCATGGCCAAGAAAGTGATCACCGCCCAGCGCCATCACTCGGTGGAGCATGTCCGGAACATGATGGCACGAAACCGCATTCATGCGATTCCCGTCGTCGGTCCCGACGACGAACCGGTAGGAATCGTCACGTCGGCCGATTTGCTCGGCGATCACAAGGAAGCGTCTCCCATAAGCGGCGTGATGACCGACCGCGTTTACACCGTACCCGCTTACAACGATGTCAGCGTGGCGGCGCGTATCATGCGCAAGCACAAGATTCACCACGTTGTCGTCTCCCATGAGAAACGAGTGGTCGGCATCATAAGCTCATTCGACTTGTTGAAGCTTGTCGAAGACCGACGATTCGTCATGAAGAACCCACCGGAAAAATCGAAGAAGAAGCGCCGGGAATAGAGGCTGGAGTGTCGGATCGGGATCGATCAATGCGATTGGGTGTGCCCGACTCGCTCCGCGTCTCCTGGGGGACCAAGAATCGAGATGTCCCTGGGCGGCGATCGCCCTGAGATTCAATGCGCGCGATGGCCCTATAATGAGGTTCCAGGCCAATGGGGCTCGCCGTTGGCTCTGAGGCTTGAGCCTTGACGACCGAAATCTTGGCGGATCTAGAGCGGTTTCAAAGAACTCCAAGTCAATTCTGTTTCACATCCGGCGTGCCGGTCCACCAGAAAGCAAGTGCGGCGCGATGCCGAAGCATCGGGCAAGCTTGCTGACGCCGTGGCCGGCCGCCGGATGGAAACCCTACGGGACGGGCGGTTTCGGCCGCCGGGTGCGTCGCTCGTCACTCGATATGCTTCAGCATGTCGTCGCTCCTCGCTCCTGTCCGGCGGCCAAAAGCGCTCCGTCAGAATGGCTCCGAGTTCTTTGAAACCGCTCTAGCCGGTCGGGTGTCGTAAATCTCAGCGTCCCATCATCGGCCGCACATTTGCACATTGACATCGGCAAGGAGTTTTGATGGGAATCAATCGATCCTCACGGTGGCCGCGATCAAACGACGCTATTTGTTCGTGGCACCAAACCGAGTGACCGGAAGTTCCGATGCTAAAGCGCGGGTTCAAGCGAATGCTGGCCGAAGCCAATGCCGTCATCGAGACGGTATCGGTACAGGATCTGCCTTATCACCTCGAAGACGAAGACGCCGTCCTCGTCGATGTCCGTGATATGGATGAACGGGAGCGTGACGGCGTAATTCCTGAATCGATTCATGTGTCGCGCGGCATGCTCGAGTTCCGCGCGGACCCCGAGAGCCCTATACACAATATAGAATTGAAACCGGACCGGCGCATCATACTCTATTGCGGTACCGGTGGTCGCTCTGCCCTAGCTGCAAAGACGCTGCACGATATGGGGTTCTCGGATGTCACCTCGCTGGCGGGCGGCTATGAAGCCTGGCGCTTGGCCCAAAAGTCTTAGCGAATTTCGGGTGTCTGCGGATTTCTGTCTCACCTTCGCTCCTCAATGGGCTGCGATGGCCGGCGGAAGGCCGCGTCTAGCCATCGACGCCCGAATTCTCAGAAACCACCGGGGTTTCATCTCTCTTCGTTGAAGTGCCCACTCGGCCCATGGCGAACGCATTCGCTCAGATAGCTCTCGTCGTTGCTTGTCCGGTCGAAGCGCCCGAGGCTGAAGGCGCTCACGTCGATGCCTGGATCGCCGTCGGCAATCCAGTTTGCGAGCGCTCTGCCCATGCCGGCGGATCGGGACACACCGGCCGAATTCATCCCCGCCAGCACGAAGTAGTTCTTGAGGCCGGGGACCTCATCGAACAGCGGTTCGATGTCGGGCGTGAACGATTCGGGGCCATTGATCAAAGTCCGCACACCGGCCTGCTCGAGCGCCGGAATGCGATGGATGCACTCCTCCATATAGGGCATGAACTGGTCCCAATTCTCGTTCAACAGCGAGAAGAAAAACGGCTCCGGCAGATCGGACGGGCGAACCGGAATGGCGTTTCGATCGAAACAACCGAGCAGCAGGCCACCGACCTCTTCGCGGCCATAGATCAAACCGTCGGGATCGCGGAAGGTCGGCATGTCGGGATAAACACCGTCGATGCTCTCGGTCAGCACATAGAAGTGTTCGACCGGGTAGAGCGGTATGGCGACGTCGTTGCGAAGCCCCAGATCCCTGGCCCAAAGCCCGGCGCAATTGACGACCGTGTCGCATCGGACATCGCCGCGATCGGTCGCGACCCCGGTGACCCTCCCGTGCGAGGTCAGCGCATGGCTCACGGTAACGCCCTCGCAGACGCGCGCACCGCGTTGCTTGGCTTCCCGCACGAAGGCGGCGACCAGGTCGGTTGGGTTGACCCGGCCGTCGTCGGGGCTCCACAGGGCACCGACGATGTCGCCGGTGTGCAGAATGGGAATCCGGTCCTCTGTGGCACTCGTCGATATCTGCTCGACCGCGACACCGCAGGCCTGCAAGGTTCGGGCAATGACCTCGAACTCCCCGAGCCTTCTCTCGGTTCGCGCAACCATCACGCGGCCGCATTTTCTCCAGCCGATGTCATGGCGTTCGTGCAGCGCGGAGAGCAGGTCGACGCCATAGGTGTAGAGCCGAACCGTGTTGGGGTTCGAGCTCATGCGGACGATGTTTCCCGCCGAATGCCAGGTGGTGCCGCAGCCCAGCTGGCCGCGTTCAAGAATGAGCACGCCCTCGCAACCGAGCTCGGTCAGGTGCCAGGCGACGCTGGCACCGATCACGCCGCCACCGATAATCACGATATTGGATTGGGTTGGAATCTCCGACGTCAACGCCGAACCTCCTGCCAGCACAAGCCCGGAAAATGTAATAGACCGTCGGCCGGAATAGGAACAGCCCCAAGACCGGCACGCCGCCTCGACGGCTTTCTCGAAACGCCGATACGGCAATCGAGGCGAAAAGCCGATCTCGTTTCGCGCAAGTTTCGTGCGAGTCGCAATTCTCGCGACCAGCGGAAATCGGCTTAAGCTCTTGCTTTCAAATGGTGGGCGCGGCTGGGATTGAACCAGCGACCCCTACGATGTCAAAGGCGCACTAAGTCATAGTTTTCAGATAATTGAGCATCCCATTCACACAGGAGGCTGTGAATGGCGACTATCCGACAGCTGAAATCCGGGCGTTTCAACGTCCAGATAAGACGCAAGAACCTGAAACCCCTTACCCGATCATTTAACACCCACAACGAAGCAGAAGCCTGGGCATTCAAAATTGAGCAGAAAATCGATAACGGCCATATTCCAGGACCGCCCCTGCAATGCGATCAGAGCCGCAAAGATACTGCGACACGGCAGACCAGCTACTCCTTTGCCTATCTTGGCAGACGGTACTGCCACACTGCCTTGAAGGGTCGACCCACTTGCTTCAGTACCATAACCAGGATCGAACAGATTGCCGATCATCTGCCAGCTGACATGAGAGAAATCACCAAGCTCAAGGTAAACCAATACCGTTTGATGCGTCTCGAGCAGGTCGCCCCAGTCACATGTCGGGATGAGTTACAGCTGATTCACCGCATCTACCGGTGGGCTCACCGAGAAATGATCTTGGACAGCGGGGAACACCCTTCTCCCTGCTCTGAGATTTCCATGCCCGCAACTAGCAAGCCCCGCAACAGAGTAATTGAACGGGAAGAGCTAGACCTTCTCATATCAGAACTTTCTCCGGTCATGGGTGCGATTGTCGAACTGGCCTACGAGACAGCCATGCGGCGAGGGGAGATCGTCAGATTGACGTCCAAGCATCTGCACCTTGAACAACGCATATTATCGGTTGTGGATGGCAAGACCGGGGACCGATCCGTACCCCTCACCAGGAGGTCCGTAGAGCTCCTTACAGAGGCGTTAGAACGCTGCCATACTCCAGAGTCCAGATTGTTCCCAGTGACTCCCCATGCGGTCTCTACGGCCTTCAGGAGGGCCAGGAAGCGGGTTGGATTGGATGATGATGTGAGGCTGCACCAACTTCGACACACTAGGATTACTCAGTTAGCCAAAAAGGGTTTCAATCAGGCTCAGATCATGATGGTGAGCGGGCATCGGGATGTTAGGAGTGTTCAGCGATACACACACCTGAATGTACGGGATGTCATCGATCTCCTAGATTGAGCCAAGACATCAAGCTTCAGCCCCTCCAAGTTTCATATCCTGGGATAATTTCATGCCGCAAATGATGCCGCCAAATATGCGGAGACAAACAGTCCCCTAACCAAGTAGATTGCGCCGGAGGTGTATCTGAAGCGCAGGTCGATCCGCACTGGTTAACCAATCAGGCTGGGGATATGGACGTCTCATTCGAAGACTGGACAGGCGGACGGTCAATTAGTTCCTACGGCACAAATGCGGGTGCCGAAGAACTTCCGTTTCAAACATGGCGAAAATTCAAAGAAGCGTATACGCCTGAACTCATTGCCCAAGCGCTTAGTGAGAGCAAAAATTCCGTTCGACGTTGCTTCGATCCTTTCGGCGGTTCAGGAACGACTGCCCTTGCGTGTCAGTTTCTAGGCGTCCATCCGACAACATGCGAAGTCAATCCTTACCTCGCCGACCTTATTGAGGCCAAGCTCTCCCAATACAACACCAATGATCTTGCCAGTGACGTTGGACGAATCGCTAGCCTCGTCAAGGATAGAAATTGCGACAAAATAACTAATCTCGACTATTTGCCTGCGACATTCATTGAACCTGGTTTAAAAGGCCGATGGATATTTGACAAGGCGATCGCATGCAGGATTGCAGCATTCATTCATGCAATTGATTCACTAGAGAACCCCCGCCACCAAAGATTATTTAGAGTCCAACTCGGCGGCGTGCTCATCGATGTCAGTAACATTGTAATTAGCGGCAAAGGACGGAGGTATAGGAGAGGTTGGCAAGAACGGCATTTGCAGCCAGAGAAACTTGATGACTCCTTCTTTGACTCCGCAAATAGAGCAATCCGAGAAATTCATGAGTTCGCCAAGCGACCCGAACTGAGCTTTAAACTTATTCGTGGCGATAGTCGCCGGGTCCGTTCTCGGCAGAAAGGCTGGGACTTGGCTGTTTTCTCCCCGCCTTATCCGAATTCATTCGACTATACAGACGTTTATAATGTTGAGCTTTGGACGCTAGGATACATAAAAGACTTTGAGGCAAATAGAGCCCTGCGTAAGGCGACTTTGAGCTCACACGTTCAGGTATCACGCAAATTCGCAGCTGCCCCTATTGGCTCCCCTCTTCTTGATGAAACCTTGGCGGAACTAAACAGCGTTAGACAATCGTTATGGGACCTCCGAATTCCGGACATGGTTGGCGCGTATTTTTCTGATCTCATAGGGATCCTCAAACGCATTCAACCGAAGCTATCGGACAGCGCAAGTGCTTGGCTTGTTGTCGGTGACAGTCAATATGCCGACGTACAAATTGCAACAGCCAAGATCATCGGCCAGCTATCGCCTGGCGCAGGATGGCATGTCAGAAGCATCGAACCTTTCAGGTCAATGCGCCTCTCCCCTCAGCAAGGGGGACGTCCAGAACTTGCGGAATCGCTGATTATACTTGATAAATAAGACTACGCCTGCGCTGCGGCTTTAGTAGCTCTAAATTGCTTTGAAGTGGCATACAAGAACCAACGCCGAAGATGGACTTCGAGTTTGTTCGCAAGGCTTTTTACGTGTTGAAAACATTTTGTTTCTCCCACGTCCTCAGTTCTCATATCGAAACAAAAAAGCGCTCCCCACTTAGCCTCTTTGCCATCTCGATATGTAGCTGCTTGCTCGACTCCCGACTTTATCCAATCTCTAGTCACTTTGTCCGAAACTTCGGTTCCTGTAGAGCGGTACTTCCGGAGCACTTTCAACTCTAAAATACCGTGTTGCGTCACAATGCTCCTGTCAATTGGATCATTTTCTATGATCTCGATATCAAGCCGTCCCGCCGGCATGGGTTGTTCTCGTCGGATAACGCAGGTCGGAAATGCGGAATTTAATGCTATCTCAAGGTACATCTGCACCCGATCTTCTGCATCCTTCTTTGGATGCCATTTATTTCTATCTTGCCAAAGTTTAGCAGGCCGGGGCTGCGCTTCAGATGTGAACATTTTTTGATCGTAGGTGTCTTGGACAACTTCTGTAACCTTTTCAATCGTCACTTCGACGGATGAAAAATTAATCTCGCAGCAATTGTCCGGTTGCCCCAACCCATTTGGGTAATATCGAAGAATGGGTTTTCTCGGTCTTGGGTCAAATACAATGGCGGGAACAGAGCTTAATGCCAGGGTATCGGCAACAAATACGAAGAGTAGATCATCGTCCTTGTTATCGAATTGGACATAGTAGCCACTGCAAGCCACACCACTTACAAACCAAACGCGCCCCGCTAGTACATTTTGCCCATTATCCAACATGGGCACACGTTTTGGATTTAGGGGCCTTGCTTCGACTGGCGGCGATGGCTGAAGTAAAAAGACTCCGGGTACGCCATTTTCAAGTTCATCCGTAGCTTCGGCTAGCCGTCGACGAACAAGTTTAGCGATGCTCGACCTGAAACGCAGGTCTTCAGACATAAGAGCATCTGCACCAACGCCAGCGTTGGCTCTTGCAGTATTTGCAAGATCGTCACCCGTCCATGGGCCAAGAGAGGATTCAACCTCAGCGTTGGTCATCAATCCTCCGCCGGAGATGACGGACATAGAGGTGAAGTTTTTCGCCTGGTGAAGCGATTCCCACCGGCATGACTTGGTCAAAGTACTCAGCGGCATTAGCCGAAAAATTTCGCGAACGTTTGGCTTCAAAGTCAACAACGTTATCGTTGGACGTCAATGGATCAGAATAGGTGGCGTCTTCACTAACGGCCCCGTCCAATTCGTCGTCGCTAAGTGCGGTCAATGCATGACCTAGTTCCAGGATGAATGCGCAAAGTCTGCTCTCCTCTTTGAACAGCCCTAGCGTGGAGAGGATTGGCTCTGCAAATTCATGGTTTAGGTTGTAGGACCCTTCTAATCGCCAACGACCTGCTTCATCTCGCACGTGCCCAACACCAGATATTACGGCCACGCCCATACCAACTAGCCTATCAAGATCGTTTTGAAGTTCTGGGTAAAATGGACCTCCTCGGCGTTTGAGAATTTTGCCGTCAAGTGGCGGGAGGTTCCAAACCGGTGACAATACGTTTGACAGATAGGCAAATGAATGAAGTCGGAGAATCCCGATTGGCGCAAGCCCCGTCCTCTCGGCCGCGCTCAAGAGCATAACAAGCCGAACTCGCCGACGAAGCGAGTTGACCGCCTCAGTCACCATTTTCTCCGCCTTGCTCTTGGTGGATTTTTGCTGGTTTTACGTGAACGCCTCTTTGGGGGCTCGATTTTCTTGTATAGATTTTTTAGGACCTTATCGTAGTCTGATCGTCGCTCTCGGATCGCTGCCGTCGGCTCAGCAATCTGCAATAGATCGACAACTCGTGACATCCGCTCTCCGGCAGGTGCAGAAAGTTTCAGAAGCTCTGGGACCAGTTCTCCCTCGACAAGATTAGATGCTATGGCTAGCCGGTTTCCAATTTCTATATCGGCGAACCTTGAGAGGACTATTGCTGCCCCAGACACAAAAACAGCATCGAGAGAAGACTCTGGCGCATCAATAACAAGACTGCTCTTGCCGCTACCGGATGCAATCTCCATCAAGGCCATCCTGAAAGCGAGATCGATAAATTCACGCTGGCTTTCCGACACCTGTTCAGGCCCACTTCTGCGAACCGGAGTCGGAAAATCGGTGCCGCTCATATCTAGTTCAAAAGCAGGAAACTCTATGGGCTCGCCAGTCTGCCCGACGCGGGCGAACTGAGGAGACCATACAAGTTCTACAGTTTCTAAAAGGAACCCTTCAGCGAATTTTGCAAACGCAGCCCTGATATCGCCAGAATGGGAGACCATTTTGCGGTTCTGTTTCTCAATGAAGGCACTAAATTCATTGCGTCTTTCAGTGATTTCATTGGTCATCGTAGAGACTTTGCTTCGCATAGAAGCAAGCTCCGATCGCTGCTTGTGAATCTCTTGCTCTTCTGGCGGGAGTCGATCGATTAACGCATCGATGCGGACTGATCTTTGGGTCACCTCCGCATCAAGTTCGGCAAGCTCTAACCTTAGCTGTTTTGCTTCCGACTCTGATTCTCTCAGCTCATTCAATGCCTCTTCTAATTCGGGCTCAATTTCCTCCAGGCTTTTCTCAGCTTTTTTCACTCGTCGGTCGGCCAATTTAGTCGTAGGCACTGCGTCTATTGCTTCGGAGAGGTCGGTGCCACAAACAACACAATTGTTCCCAGAAATTTTTTTTTCGAGGAGCGCAGACGCCTTTGGGGCATAACTGCCACACACAAGGCATTCCGCGTCAGCGAAGAGTTGGTCGAAAATGTACTTCGCACTTTCAGATTTTTGTGGGAATCGGCTTTCCACAGCCTTCAGCTTTGCGCGTTCAAACTCGCGGTAGCGACTCTCTCGTTCTTGCTGGGCCCTAAGAAGTCGCAGCTGACTTTTCTTGAGCCGATTGTCGATTTCTAAGAACCCCTGATCTAGGTCTTCCCGCCGCGATAAATCGCTCGATTGAAGATCCTCTAGAGTCCGCAACTCCTGTCGCACATTTTTGCTTTTGCGAACCTTTTCATTGACCCTTGCAAGGTCTTTCTCCTCGCTAAAAACCGTAGCACGGAGGTTTCGCATCTTGCTGTCGAGCTCGAGTATTGCACGTTCATCTTCGGTCCATTTTTTTGCGACCGATGGCGGTAAAAAGAGGCAACGCATCAGCTGCTTTTGGGCCGATGTATCCCAAACAAGTGCACGGCGATCCTCAAAATAGAAAACCATGTTGCGAAGGATCAGGATCCAGTCACCGAATGACCAAACACCCGCCATGTCAGCGATGAGTGTCTGATAAAATTTAGCCTCATCAAGTTCCTGTTCTTCGTCATCGATCACGAATTTGGTGAGCTCGAGATTATTTAGCCGACGCTCGATGACAACCGCCACTCCATCGATAAAAAACTTAAGTCGTGCAAACGCATCCGAGGCCCCATCCGTTACTCGATCGGCGAATACTTTTTGGCGTGACCTACTAATTCCTATTGCCTGAAGGCGAGCGTTACCCAAGGTCGTACCCGTGGCGAGGGCTGGAATGTCATAAGGTCCAGTCAACAGTCGGTAGATGATGGTAACCAGAGTGGTCTTTCCCAAGCCGTTTGCACCAAGTATCAGCGTCAATCCGGGCTGAAATTCGATAGAAAGGCCTTCTTTGGCTTGGCAACCTGGGTACATACCGTAACCAGATACCTTCAGCTGATCGAGGATGGGAAAGTTAATCATAGAATCTTCGCTGTTCTCTGATATAGACCACGCTAGGTTCAATTGGTGATATATGTCAGTAACGATCTACAAATGTGTAAAGAAAGTTTCCTGACCTCTTGCACGTCGGCGGGCCGCCAGCCTTGAGTAGGATCGATCGGGCCACGCACCTATGACAATCTACTCTCTCGGTCATGATACCGTCACCTTCAATACAATCTTCGGGCCTGACACAGGCAAATCTAAGGCGCGAGCCGGTGACGTAGGCATGTCATAGAGAAAAAATTTGAAATTTGCCCCTTTACCCCCGTAACCACTTTACTTATGCTACAACTTAATGTATAGTATAATCATTCGACGTTAGAGTGCGTTGAAACATAGCCGTGGTGGCCTTATAAGGGCGTAAATCCAACGGCCGTTTGGTCCAAGTCAGGACTAATGCGCCCAGAGCAATGTGAGTTGCCTGGGTTTTTTTGTTCCTTTATTTCAACCAAAGGAGGCAGCTATGGCAGCTGACGGCAATCCTCGTGCCGAAGTGTTTATCGATGGCGCGTGCATAGGAAACCCCGGCCCAGGTGGCTGGGGGGTCTTAGCGCTCATCGACGGCGAAGAGCGAGAATGGAGCGGAGGTCACCCTCAGACAACTAATCAACGGATGGAGTTGATGGGAGCAATAAAAGCTCTCGAACTCCTACCTGTCGATTGGCCGCTTCTCATCTTGACCGACAGTCAGTACGTCAAGAATGGCATCACTGATTGGATAAAGAACTGGAGACGAAATAAGTGGCGAAATGCTCAAGGGAAGCCTGTTGCAAACCAGGATCTGTGGAAGCGTTTAGAAGGTCTGGCAAAAGATAGGGTTATCGAATGGCAGTGGATACGTGGCCATGCTGGTAATCCGGGAAACGAGCGCGCAGATAGACTAGCAGAGTCCGCTGCCAGAATCGCGGGAGGTCAAATGCGAAGAGCTGGATAAACGATAGGTCCTGCGCCAACAGTCAGGAGAAAAACATGGACGAATTATTTGCAAAAGTCACAAACAAGCACATGGCTGATCAAGCGTTCGATGAAGCAATGGAAGACCTATATGGTGTAGAGGTTGTGGCCACCAAAGAAGCGATTCGAGAGGTAGAGGCACCACCTAAACGCGGAAGCAGCAAATCGGACTTCCTTTCAAACTCGGTCCAATTTGATGTGCACACTTGGTCGGAATATCCAGAGGTAAACAATTTCGTTGACGCGATATACGATAGTTATTTCCAAGGTCGCAAAATTCGAATCAAAAAGAAGCACCTCAAAGTACTTCTACTGCATTTATATGCGACTTGGTGCGACGACCCGTCTTGCGTGACCGCATGTTCCCGAAACAACAATGATTATGCTGCTGGCACGCGGTACAACGAGCTTCATATCTCAAGACTCACGATCAACGTAATGAACACCTTGATCGAAGCTAGACTGGTCGATGAGGAAATAGGGTTCAAAGACAGAACCACTGGTATCGGAAGGTACACCAGGATTTGGCCAACCGCTACATTGATTGAAATGTTTAAGAAGGCACGTTTTTCGCCTTTTGATATCATCAGTCATCAAGACCGTTTGTCAGTTATTTTGAGAGATCGCGATACGGATGAGTGCGGTTGCAAAGAGATCGAGTACGATCCAACTGAAGAGACAGAGCGCATGTCCGCGATGCTCCGCGAGTATAATAACTTGCTCGCCTCAACTCACATTGACATTCCAGAGTTAGAGAATCCCTGGATTGATATTGAAACGAATGACGAGCCGCATAGGCTTTTCGTGAATCAAAGAGACAAATTTGTACGCCGCATATTCAACCGTGGTTCTTTCGATTGCGGTGGACGATTCTGGGGCGGATGGTGGCAACGCTGCCCGAAAGATTACCGCGCAAAGATTTTCTTGGACGATCAGCCGACAAATGAGGTCGATTTCTCCGGCCTGCACATCGTCATGCTGTATGCCGAAGAGAGAGTGGATTATTGGGAAGCGGTTGGCGATGATCCGTATAAAATTCCGGCTCCAAACTTCATAAGAGACGAAGCACATAGCAGAGAGGTAGCGAAGCTTTTAATCTTGATGCTGTTGAATGCCAAATCAAATACACAGGCTTACAACGCCTTTCGCAGTAGGGCGTCAGTTGGCTCTGCCGAAAAAAGTTTAAAAAATAGTCAGCTTTCTGAAATCCACACTCTGCTTGAACGGAAGCACCCTCTTATCGCAAAGCATTTTGGAAGCGACGCTGGTATTAGGCTGATGAATAGGGATGCCAAGATCACAGAAATCATTCTGCAGACGTTCGTACAACGGTCGACACCCGCACTCTCACTACATGACAGTTACGTTGTTCCGGTTGGATACGAAGATTTCCTCATCGAGACAATGGGCCAGGCCTTCGAAAGTGTGATGGGGGTTCCGATGATGGGACACCGGGATGACGCTTTGAAAATTCAATCGGACTGTGTTGAAGATCTTGAAAGTGCGTTGATGTATTGGATGCCATACGAGGGATTGCCCTGGCAGGAACAGAATGAACAAGCATGGAGAGCGCGGGTTTACCCACGAAAGACGCAGAGATATTTAAAAAGCTGGAATAGTTTTCAGGAGTGGAGAAGAGAGAAAGGACAATAAGAAGCTATATAGAAAGGCAATAATAATAATTAGTAGAGAAGGATATTTCATTACTAAGACGGATTCGTTTTCACACTTATTTGGAATGGTAGATTTAATCTTCTATGCCCCCGATAACTCCAATGACGAATCGGAAACAAGCGCTCTCAATTTGTCCCCTATCCCCCAGATGGGTTGACAGGATTGGCCTGATGGATTCTGGTTTGTTTAAGCAAATCAATTCATTAGGCGGACTTTATGTCGGGATTTCAGGGTGGTGTTACGGGTGAATCGATTTCAGCACCTATGAAGATCGGATTTGACCGGCGTTTGAAGCTTCAGTTCCATGGTGCGAAGTTGAGTTCAGACGGCGGGTTGATTGTATTTCGTGAGCTGGACGATGCTCTGGGCCTGACCGAGATGGCAGCGTGGGAGTTGAGCGATAACCGCACCGGCAAGAACTCTCGCCACAATCTGCTCGCTATGTTCCGCCAATCGGTCTTTGGCCGGCTCGCCGGATATGAAGATGTCAATGATGCCGGGCGGCTGGCCCGTGATCCAGTGATGCGGCTGATCACCGGGCAGCAAGACTTTGATCGCCCTGCAGCTTCAGAAAGCCAGATGGGGCGGTTCGAGACAGGCACGCTCATCAGAAACAAAAATCTGACCGCATTGGCCGAGTTGAGTGGTAAGTGGATTGACCGGGTGCAACGTCTGCGCAAAGACCCCAATCTGATCCTTGATATTGATAGTTCCGAAAGCCCGGTGCACGGCGAGCAGGAATGCTCAGCTTATAACGGCCACTTCGGCTGCAGCTGTTATCATCCGCTCTTCGTCTTCAATCAACACGGTGATCTGGAAGGCTGTTCACTGCGCCCCGGCAATGTTCACAGCGCGGATAACTGGCAAGCCGTGCTTGATCCGGTTGTCAAACGCTATCGCTGGTCGGGCCTGTGGCGCAAATATCTACGAGGTGATGCCGCCTTCGCCATTCCTGAGTTGTTCGACTATCTGGAAGCCAATGATTTTGGCTATGCCATCAGGCTTAGCGCCAACAAGGTTCTGGAGAAAAGGATAGGACACCTTCTCAAGCGCAGACGGGGACGGCCATCGGTCCAAGTGGAACGGTATTATGCCAACTTCACCTATCGGGCAAAGAGCTGGAGCAAGCCGCGCCGGGTAGTCGCCAAGATCGAATGGCATTCCGGCGAGCTGTTTCCTCGTGTGGGTTTTGTGGTCACGACCCTGACTGTTTCCGATGAACGGGTGTTTGAGTTTTACAACCAGCGTGGAACAGCCGAGCAGTGGATCAGGCAAGGCAAATACGCCCTCAAATGGACGCGGCTGTCTTGCCGTAGTTTCAAAGCCAACGAAGTCCGGCTTCAGCTTCACGCGCTGGCCTACAACCTGGCCAACTTCCTGCGCACATTGGTCTTGCCAACAACCATTGCCGACTGGTCACTGACCAGCCTTCGGGATCGCATGATCAAGATCGGTGCAAAGGCTGTCCGGCACGCCCGCTCCGTCATCCTTCAACTGGCCGAAGTTACCGTACCCCGTGATCTATGGGCACAGATGCTGACGACAATTTCTGGCCTCAAGGCAAGGGCACAAGCGCCGTGACAGCCAATATCATCCAGCATCACTTTGGTTACGGGCGTGTCGCACGCGCAAACGCCGAGCTACACCCAAATTCGCAGGCAATCGGCCAAATCCCACCCGAATGGCGTCAAATCCGTGGAAGATAGGTCAGATGCCGCGCCACACCAAAACAGACTTGGGAAAAGCAACGGCCCATGCCAGTCTCACGCTACGAAGAAACCCATCTGGGGGATGTCGGCTCAGATATTTTGACGACGGACATCTCTGGCATCCTGGCTACAAGGTTATTCTGCGCGGAGAATGGAAAGTGCAACCTGGCTCCGTATTAACTAAATCACGGGAGAAAACAGCCAAGGGAGTTGAAGTGCGCGAATTTAAAATGCCGGAAAACTGTTACCGCTATAGCAGCGACGGCAACAAGCCCGTCAGCAAACAACAGTTTGGAAGATGGGAATGCGAGCAGTCGTTGATGTTGTTGTTAAATAAAAGAGTCGTGGAGCGCCGGAAGGACGACGTTTTCGGATTGGGCAAGAGGCGCGCGCCCCCATTTGTGCTGAAGCGGGACAAGACAACGATTGACAATCTCCTTGCGCAATGCCGGGACTGCTGAGGATTTTCTGAAAACTTCGTGGCCAGTTCGCAAATCCGGAGACGTTTTCATGCGGAAACTTGCAGCATTGGGAATGCTGGTTGTCCTGACGAGCGTCGCGCAGGCTGAGAATTTCTCGCTCACCGGCAGCTACGAGGGCCTCTACGCGTGCGACAGCACCACCGCCGGAGTGCCTTCGACCTGGGCACGCCCCTTGTCAGCGAAGATCGTGCAGGAAGGTGACAAGTTCACGATCGATCTGGAATACACGGACCTGCGCGAACGCGGCAATGAATATAGTCTCTACGCCGGCCAGCTCGCGCTCTCACCCTCCGGAAAGCTTTTGAGCGGCTATTTCGGAGCCTGCGGCGGTACGTTCCCGTCCAAGGAAATCGCCCGGATCTTCCCTTCCGCGACCGCCGCTTCTCCGTTTGCCATGTCGATCACCAGCGTCTGGGTCTCGGACAAGGTGCCGAACATTCCCGGTCTGACCGTCCAGACCTGCAAATGGAGTTTGACCCGGAAAAGCACCGAGAAGCCGGTGGTCAGGCCGTGCGAACGTCCGGCCGATTAGCGCCTGCCGGACGCCGGTTGAGGCGATGCGCCGCGTCCGCTTCAGACCTATTATGCGATATCAGCCAAGACCGCTTCGATAACCCGCACAATGTCCTGGCATTGCTGTGCATCAAGAGCATCGGGATTTACGGATTAATACGACCGTATATGAGGTTTCTCCAAAAGAAAAATCTCGTCTTAGACATTCAAAAAGGACAGACCACGCACAGGCCGTAAAGATCTTGAGCATCCGAATCTAAACCACAGAGACTCGCCACAATGATTGTCAGACTACCGCTTTCTAACCGGTCAACCCCGAAACTGGTAAGACCTCTATTTTCCTCTAGTGGTTTGGGGGTTCATCTCACTTTACGCCCTTCGCATTAACTTATTGAAAACATTATAAAATATCCAGAGTTGATTTGCCATTTATTCATTGGCAGTTCTTCCCACGTTTTCCTGAGAGAAAATCCATACCAATAAGATATTTCAGTGAGTTAAATTTTCGGGCTCTATTCGTCCAAATATGCTCAAAATCTCGGTCAGTAGCTACTACCTCCCCTAGTCGCTGAAAGATGCCCCCCTACCCCCCAAAGTACCCTTGGTGCTCTGATGCGGAACGACAGTTTTGCGGTGACTGGAGGGCGCGAAGCTCAGCGGGAGAATGCCAGCAGGGCCGAATGGCACTGACTGATGCGATGCCACCAGGCAGAGCTACTACGTTGACCGTTCACAGAAAGACGGTCAGAATCAGTGTGAACGCACTACTTAACCTACGGGGTGTTCAAAGTCTGAAAACGCGAAACCCCTTGTTTCCCAAGTGCTTTCAAATGGTGGGCGCGGCTGGGATTGAACCAGCGACCCCTACGATGTCAACGTAGTGCTCTCCCGCTGAGCTACGCGCCCGTCGCCGGTGGGACGGCGTGTTATACCGGAACCCCAGCCGAATTCAAGCCCGCGCCGCCGCCCCCGCGCCACGCCCCCGCACCGCCCTTTGCCGTGGGGTGACAGCCGCGCCCGAATGGGCTAAACGACGCAGCCATGTCGCTTGCCGCCGAAACACCTGCCGGCGAGGCCGCCGCCCCGCCGATCGAGATTCTTGCGCCCGCCCGCCAGACGGCGCCGGTGGTGTTCGCCTCGCCGCACAGCGGCGCCGCCTATCCCGACGCCTTCGTCGCCGCCGCCCGCCTGACCCCGCCGCTGCTGCGGCGCTCCGAGGACAGCTTCGTCGACGAGATCTTCGCCGCCGCGCCGGGCGCCGGGGCGCCGCTGTTGCGGGCCTTGTTCCCGCGCGCCTTCGTCGACCCCAACCGCGAGCCCTACGAGCTCGACCCGGCGATGTTCACCGAACCGCTGCCGGCGTGGGTCAATTCGCGCTCGCCGCGGGTCCGCGGCGGACTCGGCACGATCGCCCGGGTGGTCACCAACGGCGCCGAGATCTATCGCGCCAAACTCAGCTTCGCCGAGGCCGAGCGCCGCATCGCGGCCTATTACCGGCCCTACCACGACGCCCTCGGCGGGCTCGTCGCGGCGACCCGCGAACGGTTCGGCCGCTGCCTGTTGATCGACTGCCATTCGATGCCCTCGGTGGGCGGCCCGATGGACGCCGACCCGGGTCGCAGCCGGGTCGATTTCGTGCTCGGCGACCGCTACGGCACCTCGTGCGCCGGCGCCGTCACCGACCGCGTCGAAGGCGTGCTGACCGAGCTCGGCTACCGGGTCGAGCGCAACGTGCCCTATGCCGGCGGCTTCACCACCGCCCATTACGGCAAGCCCAGGACCGGCGTTCATACGCTGCAGATCGAGGTCAACCGCCGCCTCTACATGGACGAAGAACAGATCGTGCGCCTGCCCCGCATGGCCGTGCTGAGGCGCAACGTCGACCGCGTGGTCGCCGCGCTGACCGCCATCGCGGCGGCCGAGCTGACGCCATGAGCGCGGCCCCGGAAGGCGCGCTGCCGATCCTCGTCCGCGACGCCGGCGACGCCGACCAGGAGGCGATCGCCGCCATCTACCGCCACCATGTCGCCGCCGGCCGGGCGTCGTTCGAGGAGGTCGCGCCGACGGCGGCGGAACTGGCCTGGCGGCGGCGCGACATCACCGGCCGCGGCCTGCCCTATCTGGTCGCCGAGTGGGACACTGTGGTCCACGGATTCGCCTACGCGGCGCCCTACCGCACGCGCTCGGCTTACCGCTTTACCGTCGAGGATTCGATCTATGTCGACCCGGCGGCCGCCCGCCGCGGCATCGGCCAGGCGCTGCTGAGCCGGCTCATCGTGCTGTGCACCGCGCTCGGCTACCGGCAGATGGTGGCGGTCATCGGCGATTCCGCCAATGCCGGCTCGATCGCCCTGCATCGCGGGATGGGCTTCGCGATGGTCGGCACCCTGCCGGCGGTCGGCTTCAAGCTCGACCAGTGGGTCGACAGCGTCATCATGCAGCGGGCGCTCGGCGCCGGCGGCGCCGGCACCCCCGCCGAACCGCCGGGTGCGGCGTGACAAAAAACGGGCCGCACCAAAGGCGCGGCCCGAGTCTAAGGGAGGAAACGCTCGACAGGAGCGCAAACAACATGAGAGCTCGCAAATGGAGCTATGTTGCAATGCACAAAATAGACACTTGGAAATAATATTTCAATCATAAATTTATCAAATTAAATCAAAATATTATTTCTCCATGTGAGCAAATTCGAGGCCGTGATATGGCATATTGCACTGCATGAAGAGAGGGGATGAATGCGGATTCGCGCCGGGCGCCGGCGGCGTCATATTGGCGCTAACCATGGGCCCGGCCGTGCGATATGCTACGGCGCGGTTCTGGGGGCCTGAATGCGGGGGATGCGGTGTCTGACCGGGAGTGGGTGAAGACGAGCCGGGACGACGACCGGCTGAAGATCGTCGCGGCCGGCCCGTGGACGATTCGCCATGCCCCCGACATCGAACGGCAGGCCGGCGCGCTGACGCCCAACGGTGCGCGCCAGGCGGTGTTCGACCTGTCGCGGCTCGACGCCATCGACACCGCCGGCGCGTTGGTTCTGTTCAAGGTCGTCGACCGTTTCAAGAATGCCGGTGTCGAGACCGAGGTCGCCGGCGCGCCCGGCGATTTCAGCGACTTGCTCGCCCGGGTCGCGGAAGCGGAGGAACGCCACGCGGTGCCGCAGCCGCCCGTCGGCCGCTTCAGCCACAGCCTGGAAGTGATCGGCCACAGCACCGTTCAGGCCTTCCGCGAGGGACGCGACCTGCTGTCCTTCTTCGGCCTGACCATCGTGGTCTTCGGACGGATCATTGCGCGGCCGCGCCGGCTGCGTCTGATCTCGACGATCAATAACATGGAATCGGCCGGGGTCAGGGCGCTGCCGATCGTCGGGCTGCTGTCGTTCCTGATCGGCGTCGTGCTGGCCTACCAGGGCGCCGACCAGTTGCGCCAATTCGGCGCCGAGATCTTCACCGTCAACCTGCTCGCCGTCTCGGTGCTGCGCGAGATCGGCATCCTGCTGACCGCGATCCTGGTCGCCGGCCGCTCGGGCAGCGCGTTCACGGCGCAGATCGGCACCATGAAAGTGCGCGAGGAAATCGACGCCATGGAGACCATCGGCATGGACCCGATGGAGGTCCTGGTGCTGCCGCGGATCATCGCGCTGGTCATCGTTCTGCCGCTGCTTGGCGTCTATGCCGACATCATGGGCATGACCGGCGGCGCGATCATGTCGATGCTGGTGCTCGACATCTCGCTGACCGCGTTCATCGAGCAGCTGCGCCTCGCGCTCACGCCGTGGACGATCTGGATCGGGCTGATGAAGGCGCCGGTGTTCGCGTTCCTCATCGCCATGGTCGGCTGTTTCCAGGGTCTCCGGGTCGAGGGCAGCGCCGAAAGCGTCGGCCGCAAGACCACCCAGTCGGTGGTCCAGGCGATCTTCCTGGTGATCATCGCCGACGCCGTGTTTTCGATCATCTTCTCGACCCTGCACATTTGAGGATCCGGCGCGATGTCCGATACCCCCGTCATTCGCATTCGCGGCCTCAGGACCCAGTTCGGACCGCAAGTCGTTCATGACGGCCTCGATCTTGACGTGCGTCCGGGCGAGGTGCTTGGCGTGGTCGGCGGGTCGGGCACCGGCAAGTCGGTGCTGTTGAAGGCGATCGTCGGATTGCTGCGGCCGACCGCCGGCACCATCGAGGTATTCGGCCACAATATCCGCGAGGGCGGCGGCGAGGCGCGCCAGCAGGCACAGCAGCGTTGGGGCGTTCTGTTCCAGGACGGCGCGCTGTTCGGTTCGCTGAGCGTCGCCCAGAACATCGAGGTCCCGCTGCGCGAGCACCTCGACCTGCCCCAGGCGCTGATGGACGAGATCGCCGCGCTCAAGATCGATCTCGTCGGCCTGCCGCCGGACGCCGCCGGCAAGATGCCGTCGGAATTGTCGGGCGGCATGCGCAAACGCGCCGGTCTCGCCCGCGCGATGGCGATGGACCCGGAGATCCTGTTTCTCGACGAGCCGACCGCCGGGCTCGATCCGATCGGCGCCGCGAGTTTCGATTCGCTGATCCAGACCCTGAATCACACCTTGAAATTCACCGTCTTCATGGTCACACACGACCTGGACAGTTTGACCACCATCTGCGACCGTATCGCCGTGCTGGTAGATAAGAAGATCGTGGTTGGACGCCTGGAGGAATTGTTGAAGCTCGACCACCCGTGGATCCACGAGTATTTCCACGGCCCGCGCGCGCGCGCGGTCGGCGGCGGCGGATAGCCGGCGATGGAAACCCGCGCCAGCTATGTCATCGTCGGCGGCTTCGTTCTTGCGCTGCTCGCCGGGCTTCTCGTCGTCGTGCTGTGGGTCGGCGGTTCGCGCACGACCGCGGACACGATCGATTACAAGATCGTCTTCACCGGGTCGGTAACCGGGCTTCGTATCGGCAACGCGGTGCTATATCGCGGCGTACCGGTCGGCAGCGTCAGCAAAATCGCGATCGACCCCGATACCCACCAAGTCATCGCCATCGTCGAAGTCAACGCCACCACGCCGATCAAGGTCGATACCGAGGCCTTTCTGGAGCTTCAATTGCTGACCAACGTGGCGGTCGTCCAGTTGGTCGGCGGCAACCCCAACAGCCCGCCGCTGGTCCCCGCCGAGGACCAGGACATGGCGCAGATCCGCGCCGGCGCTTCGGCGATCGAGGAACTGACCCGCAGCGCGCCGGAACTGGTCGCCGACCTGAATACGTTGATCGTGCGCGCCCAGTTGATTTTCAGCGACCAGAACATCAACAGCATCTCGGGCATCCTGTCGGACGTCAATACGCTGACCAGTGCCTTCGCCACCAACAGCGATGAGATCGACGGCATGATCGGCGATATCTCCTACACGCTCAAATCGCTGTCCAAGACGATGGATGAGCTCGGCCTGTTCGTCCAGCAGGTGCGCGCCATCGCCGAGGAGGAGGGCAAGCAATTGACGCCGACCCTGGCCCAGGTCCAGACGACCCTGAAATCGTTTTCCAACCTCGCCAAGAACCTCGACGAGGTGGTCAGCGACAACAAGCGCTCGCTGCAGGACTTCTCGTCGACCGGACTCTACGAACTGTCGCGGTTCATGACCGAAGCGCGGGCCCTGGTCAGCGCCCTGCAGCGTTTGGCAGAGCGCCTCGAGCGGGATCCGGCGCGGTTCCTGTTCGGCGATTCGCAACGCGGCGTCAATGTGCAATGAGGAGAGACCGATGATTCGAATCCTGCGGGCCGCCACCGCCGCGACGCTGGCGCTGTCGATCGCCGGTTGCACCGGTTCGTTGCTGCCCGGCCAGGAGCCGCCGCCCAAGCTCTACGATTTGACGCCTAAGAGCACGTTCGAAGAGGGCCTGCCGACCGCCAGTTGGCAGCTCCTGGTCGAATCCCCGGTCGCCGCGGCCGGCATCAATACCACGCGAATCGCGCTCAAGCGCACGCCGACTACGCTCGACTATTTCGCCAAGGCGGAATGGACCGACCGCGCGCCGGCGCTGGTCCAAACGCTGGTCATCGAATCGTTCGAAAACACCGACAAGATCATCTCGGTCGGCCGCGAGACCGTGGCGCTCCGCTCCGATTATTCGCTGAAGCTGGAATTGCGCGAGTTCCAAGCCAATTACTACGACGCCGACGACAAGCCGATCGACGATCCGACCGCCGCCCCCACCGTCGATGTCCGCATCAACGCCAAGCTGGTCAAGATGCCGGAACGGCTGATCATCGCCAGCACCACATTCGGCTTCAAAATCGCCTCGCCGTCCAACACGCTGGACGACATCGTTCTCGCCTTCAACGACGCCCTCGGCAAGGTGCTGAAACGGGTCGTCGGCTGGACGCTCAAGACCGTCGACGCCTACGAAAAAGAAAACAAGATCCGGCGATCGTCCTAGGTCGCTGCGGCTCGAACCCGGCCGTGCGCTACCCCCAAAGGTCCGGCGTCGGTGGGTGGACGCGATTTTCGGCGAAGGAGAGATGGTCGGGACGGTCCTGGCGCAGCAACAAGGGACCATCGAGATCGACAATGGCCGCGCCCGCGGTCAGCAACGTCGCCGGCGCCATCGCCAGCGAAGTGCCGATCATGCAGCCGATCATGATACCCAGCCCGGCCGCTGCGGCGGCATCGGCGAGCGCCAGCGCTTCGGTAAGACCACCGGTCTTGTCGAGCTTGATGTTGATCATGTCGTAACGGCCGGCGAGCGCCGGAAGGTCGGCTCGCGTGTGGCACGATTCGTCGGCGCAGAGCGGCACCGGCCGGTCCAGCTCTGCCAGGATCGAATCCTCGCCGGCCGGCAGGGGCTGCTCGATCATCTCGACGCCGAGGTCGCCGAGCGCCGGAAACAGCTCGCGGCAGATCGCCGGCGTCCACGCCTCGTTGGCGTCGACCACCAGCCGCGAGTCGGGGGCTGCTTGGCGAACCGCCTCGACCCGCTGGAGATCGCCGGGTCCGGTCAGCTTGAGCTTGAGCAACGGCCGGGCGCGGTTGGCTTCCGCATCGGCCCGCATCTTGTCGGCCGGGCCAACGCTAATCGTGAAGGCCGTGACCGCCGGCTCCGGCGCGGGCAGGTTCGCCACTTCCCATATGCGCCGCCCGGCCCGCTTGGCCTCGAGATCCCACAGCGCGCAATCGATCGCGTTGCGTGCCGCACCCGCCGGCAGCGCGTGTTGCAATTCGGTTCGGGTCAAGCCGTCGGCGAGCGCCGCGGCGAGGCTGCCGATTTCATTGAGCACGCTGTCGACGCTTTCACCGTAGCGCGGATAGGGCACGCACTCGCCCCGTCCGCGCCGGCCGCCTTCGCCGATTTCGGCGACGACGATTTCGGCGGCGGTCCGCGAGCCGCGCGAGATCGTGAAGGTGCCGTCGATGGGCCAGCTTTCGTGGCGGGCCAAAACCGAGATCATATCGGCACCAAGATCTACGACAGCCCGTCGACCAACCGGTCGGCGCCGGTGCGCATGGAATCGATAGCCGGGATGCCGAGGCGGCTTTCGATGCCGTAGAGCAGCTCCGCCGCCTCGCCGTCACCGAGGGCGCGCGTATTGACGCTGACGCCGATGAATCGCGCCTCGGGGTTGACCATGTGCGCGGCACGCAGGTTTTCCTCGATGCACTTCTCAAGCGCCGGCATTGGCCGATCCGGCAGTCCGCGCATATGGGCACGGGTCGGTTCATGGCACAGCACGAGGGCGTCGGGTTGCGAGCCATGGAGCAGGCCCAAGCTGACGCCGGCGAATGAGGGATGGAACAGCGACCCCTGCCCTTCGACGACATCCCAGTGATCGGGCTCGTTGGCCGGGGTCAGCCATTCGGCGGCGCCGGAGATGAAATCGCCGATCACCGCATCGATCGGCACGCCGTTGCCAACGATGAAGATACCGGTCTGGCCAGTGGCGCGGAAATCGGCGGCCAGGCCGCGCGCCTTCATCGACTTCTCGATGGTCAGCGAGGTGTACATCTTGCCGACCGAGCAATCGGTACCGACCGTCAGCAGACGCTTGCCCGGCCGCCGCGAACCGGCGGCGACGGCAAAATCGCGATCGGGCCGGCGGACATCGATCAACCGCCGCCCCTGTTCGGCCGCCAGCTCGTCAAGGCCGGGTACGGCCGTCAGCGGCTGGTGCAGGCCGCTGGCCAGGTCCATGCCGGCGCGCAACGCCTCCTGCAGAGTTTCGTACCAGCTCTCGGGAATGACCCCGCCCCTGTTGGCGACGCCAACGACCAGGGTCTTGGCGCCCGCCTCGGCGGCCGTCGCGACCGACATCGTCGGCAGGTCGAGCGTCGTCTTGCAGGCCGGCAGTCGCAACTCGCCGAGGCACCATTCCGGTCGCCAATCGGCGATCCCGCGCCCGGTCTTGGCCGCCAGGTCGTCGGGCGCGTCGCCCAAGAACAGCAGATACGGGTTACGAATTTCCATGACTGATACTCCGCTTGATGGGGGCTTCGGTCCTGCGATAAACCTCGCCGCATCCGATACCCGAGCTTGTCGTGCCGTCGTCCCTGTGGCTATGATCGCCGCCGCCCAACCTTCCCCAAAACAGACTGTCCCTCGAGATGTTCACAACGCGACCGGAACTCCTCTGTACCTTCGGCGCCGTCGCGTCGACCCACTGGTTGGCCTCCCAGTCCGGCATGGCCGTTCTCGAAAAAGGCGGCAATGCCTTTGACGCGGCGGTGGCGGCGGGCTTCGTTCTACAGGTGGTCGAGCCACATCTCAATGGGCCCGGCGGCGAAGCGCCGATGATCGTCCACAGCGCGGCCGAGGGCAGGACGAGGGTGGTCTGCGGACAAGGCACCGCTCCGGCGGCCGCGACCATCGAGCACTATCGACGCCACGGTCACTCGCTGATGCCCGGTACCGGGCTGCTTGCCGCGGTCGTGCCCGGTGCGTTCGACGCCTGGCTGATGATCCTTCGGGATTACGGCACGATGTCGTTTGGCGAGGTCATGGAGTTCGCCATCGGCTATGCCGAGAACGGGTTTCCGGTGGTGCCCCGCATCACCTGGACGATCGAATCGGTCGAGGCCCTGTTCCGCGACCATTGGCCGAGTTCGGCCGAGGTATGGCTGCGGGACGGCGCGCCACAGCCCGGGCGGCTCTTTCGCACGCCGGCGATTGCCGCCACCTTCAAGCGCCTGGTCGCCGAATCGGCAACGGCCGACGGCGGCCGCGAGGCCGGGATCGAGGCGGCGCGGCATGCCTGGTACGAAGGCTTCGTCGCCGAGGCGATCGACCGCTTTTGCCGCGACCGCGCATATATCGATACGACCGGGACGCCGCAGCACGGCGTCATGACCGGCGATGATCTCGCGCGCTGGCACGCCACCTATGAAGATCCGCTGACCTACGATTATCACGGCCATACCATTTGCAAGACCGGGCCGTGGGGGCAGGGTCCGGTCATGCTGCAGCAGTTGGCGCTGCTCAGAGGCTTCGACATCGCGACCATGAATCCGACCGGGCCCGATTTCATCCATACCGTGGTGGAATGCGCCAAACTCGCCTACGCCGATCGCGAGGCCTATTACGGCGATCCCGACTTCGTCGACGTGCCGATGACGACATTGCTCGACGACGCCCATAACGGCGCGCGCCGGGAATTGGTCGGCGAACGCGCCAATCCGGATCTGCGCCCCGGGACTATTCCCGGCCACGACCCTTGGACCGACGACGGCGCTGCCGAACGCGCCGCGCTCAAGCAGCACTACGATGCGCTCGGCGGCGGCGAGCCGACGATTGCCAAGACCGGCGCCAGCCGAGGCGATACCTGCCACGTCGACGTCATCGATCGCTGGGGCAACATGGTATCGGCGACGCCGAGCGGCGGTTGGCTGCAAAGCTCGCCGACGATCCCCGAGCTTGGCTTCAATCTGACCAATCGTGGGCAAATGTTCTGGCTCGACGAGGGTCATCCGGCCTCGCTGGCGCCGGGCAAACGGCCCCGCACCACCTTGACGCCGTCCTTCGCGCTGCGCGACGGCGCGCCCTATATGGCGTTCGGCACGCCGGGCGGCGATCAGCAGGATCAGTGGGCATTGATCTTCTTGCTGCATCATATCGATCACGGCATGAACCTGCAGGAAGCGATCGACTGCCCGACCTTCCAAACGGTCAATTTTCCGAGCAGTTTTTTCCCCCGCGAACGGTACCCCAATGTGATCCGCCTCGAAGGACGTTTCTCCGACCGCACGGTCGAGGAATTGCGCCGCCGCGGACATATCGTCGAGATCGAGGAGCTATGGTCGCTGGGGCGTTTATCGGCGGCGGCGCGCGACGGCGATCTGATCAAGGCGGCGGCCAACCCGCGCGGTATGCAGGGATATGCCGTCGGGCGTTAGAGGGCAGAATCTTTTTACCGAATTGATTCTTCATGAATACTTCGTCCGCTAGCCTGCCGACGTCGCGCCGCGAATGGCACCGCCGCGTGTGGCGGCTTGCCGGTCCGATCATCCTGTCGAACATGTCCGTGCCCCTGCTCGGGGCGGTCGACACGGCGGTGGTCGGTCACCTGCCCGATCCCGCCTATATCGGCGCCGTCGCCATCGGGGCGATCATCTTCAATTTCATCTATTGGGGGTTCGGATTCCTCCGCATGGGAACCACGGGATTCACCGCCCAGGCGCTAGGCGCCCGCGACTGGCAGGAAATCCGTGCCATCATCGCCCGCGGCATCATCATCAGTCTCGGTCTGGCCGTCGTGATCCTCGCCGGTCAGTCACTGATTCGCGGGGCGGCGTTCTGGCTTATCGAAGCGAGCGGCGACGTCGAGGCGCTGGCGGTAACCTACTACGACGTGCGTGTGTGGGGCGCGCCGGCGGCGTTGGCGAACTATGCGGTTCTCGGCTGGCTGCTCGGTATCCAGCGGCCGCGAACGGCGCTTGTCTTGCAGATCGTTCTGAACGGAATAAATATCGCCCTCGACCTGTGGTTCGTCCTCGGCCTCGGCTGGGGCGTCGAAGGTGTGGCGTTTGCAACCGTCATTTCGGAATACAGCGCCGCCCTCCTCGGACTTTGGATCGTGCACCGTGCGCTGATCGCGGCCGGCGGAAATTGGCGTCGCGATCAAATCCTCGACCGGACGCGGCTGATCGCGTTCGCTCGCGTCAACGGCGATATCTTTATCCGTACCCTGTGCCTGATCTTCGCGTTTTCCTACTTCACCGCCCAGTCGGCGCGTATGGGCGACGTGCTGCTGGCGGCGAACGCGGTTCTGATGCACTTCCAGCATTTCATGGCCTACGGCCTCGACGGTTTCGCCTTCGCCGCCGAGGCGCTGATCGGCGGCGCGGTCGGCGCGCGCAACCGGGAAGCTTTGCGCGCCGGCGTTTCGGTGACGACGCAGTGGGCGTTCGCGATCTCCGGGATCTACGTTCTCGTCTACGCCCTGCTCGGCACCGAAATCATCGGTGTTCTGACCGGGATCGAAGAGGTCCGTTCGGCGGCGGCGCAGTTCCTGCCCTGGGCCATCGTGATGCCGCTGATCTCGGTGTGGAGCTTCCAGCTCGACGGCATCTTCATCGGCGCCACCCGCACCGGCGAAATGCGCAACGCGATGATCGTATCGGTGGCGATCTATCTCGCCGCGGTCCATCTGTTGCTCCCAATCATGGGCAACCACGGGCTGTGGCTGGCACTGATGGTCTACATGGTCGCCCGTGCGGTTACGCTCGGGCTCTACTACCCCAGGGTGGTTCAGGCGGCGGACCCCATAAGCCGATAGCAAAGCGCCGCCCCTTCGGTTACATCTCGGGCCCTCGCGGCCGGACAACTCCGCCACAATTGGCCAACCAAACATGACCTATACCGACGGCAACAAGGTTCATATCGCGAAAGACCAATCCAAGGGACGGATGCTCGATGTCTACGCGCGGATCAGCGAATTCGTGGTCGGCCACAGCTACCTCCATTGGGGCTATTGGGAGAACCCCGACCAACCGGGAGCACTCACGCTGGTCAATCTAGCCGTGGCGCAGCGAGCCTTTCTCGACAAGCTCGTGACGCTGATCCCGCCGGGAGTCAAATCCATCATCGATATCGGCAGCGGCACCGGTGAGCTGGCGGCCCACCTCCAGGCCGCGGGATACGATGTCACTTGCGTCTGCCCGTCGATCGAGCAAAACCGGCTGGCCCGCACAAAGCTCGCCGCCGGCACCGTCATCCACGAAAGCACGTTCGAGGATCTAGCGCCGGACCGCGCCTATGATCTGGCGATTTTTTGTGAAAGCTTCCAGTACGTGGCGCTGCCGCAGGCGATCGAAAAGCTTGCCGGCTGCGCCCGCCATGTCCTGATCGCCGACTATTTCAAGATCTCCGCCGACTCGCGGCAGGGCGGCGGATTCTCTTGGCAGGCCTTCGAATCGGCGCGAGCGCAATACGGATATGACGTGGTGAGCCATGTCGACATCACCCGTAACGTCAAGCCGAATCTCTTATACAAGCGGCGGCTCTACCTCGACCTGTTGTTGCCATTGACGGACGCATTCTCCGAGCGTTTGCGGCAACGTCATCCGCTGATCTCGCGGCTCTTCTTGGGTCGCCTGCGGAATCGCATTGTCGGCGTCGAACGTATGCGCCGCAAAGGTGAAACCGCCGACCCCGAGAAGCTGGTCGATTGGATCCAATATTGCATGATCCTGATGCGGCGGAACGATTGACTGAATATCTCGACCGCGCGTCTGGCGCAGGCATGATCAGCCAGCCCGGCTCTCCGGCCCGCGCAGCTGTCGCATGTGAAATGACACGGCGCCGTAGGTGGCGACACAGTACGGCACGCAATAGGTCAGCACGATCTTGCCCCAATCGAGGGCATCGCCGTTGAGCAGGTGGTCGCCTTGATTGATCAGGTTCAATATGGTGCCGACGATCACGGCGACGATCAGCGACCGCTTGGGAACGCCCTCGCCGCACGCACATTTCAACCACGCACCAAACATGACGCTTTCCTGCTGTGGGCCCCTAGGCTAGCGTGAATTTTCAATTACGTCGCGTTCGGAATGAGCACTCAAGGGGCCATCTTCGCAATTCTGGCAGTCATGATCGTACTGGTCATGGTCAGCCTGATTCAGCCGTGGGCTGAGCGGCGTTCGATCCCGAGCACGCTTGTCCTGGCGTGCCTCGGCATCGCTTTTGGCGCGGTGGTGTTCATGGTCAATCCGCCGATCAATTTCGGGCCCCTGAGCGGCATGATCGCGGGGCTTCAGGACCTCGGAATCAGTCCCGAGCTCTTCCTCTACCTGTTTCTTCCGCCGCTATTGTTTACCGCCGGGCTGACCATCGATGTCCGCCTGCTGATCGATGAAATCGGGGCGGTCCTGGTGATGGCGGTGGTCGCCGTCTTCGTCTGCACCCTCGCCGTCGGGTACGCGCTGTCGATGTACGTCGAGTACAGCCTGGTCACCTGCCTCCTGCTCGGTTCGATCGTGGCGACGACCGACCCCGCGGCCGTTGTTAGCCTGTTCCGCGACCTCGGCGCGCCTCGGCGGTTGACCACCCTGATCTCCGGGGAAAGCGTACTCAACGACGCCGCGGCGATCGCGATATTCACGATCCTGGTGGAAACGCTGACCAGCGGCCAACAGATAGACTTTGCCGCCGGCCTGCTCCAATTGACGACGGATTTCATCGGCGGGCTCGCCCTTGGCTATGTTCTCGCGCGGATCACCTGCTGGGTTATGCCGGCGATGCGGAATACGCGCGTCGCCGAAATCACGCTCAGCGTCGCGCTTGCCTACATTTGCTACATCCTGGGCGAACAATATTTCGACGTCTCGGGGGTCGTCGCGGTGGTCGCCGCGTCATTCACTTTCGCCGTTCACGGCCGCACCAAGGCAACCCCCGGAACTTGGGACCCGCTGGTCCAGACCTGGCAGTTTCTCGATTTTTGGGCCAATTCCCTGATCTTCGTCCTGGCCACGATGTTCGCCACCAGGGTCATTAACCAGGCCGAGTGGCGAGACCTTGTTTTGATCGGCATTGTCGTCGCCGGTGCGCTGGTCGCGCGGGGGGTGGTGCTCTACGGCTTGCTACCGCTGCTCAGCGCGGTCAAGGCCACCCACCGAGTCGGTCCCAAGTACAAGGCCGTTATCCTGTGGGGCGGGTTGCGTGGAGCGCTGACATTGACCCTCGCGTTGTCGGTTAACGAGAACCCCGAGATCCCCGACGATCTCGAGCGGTTCATCCTGACGCTGGCGACGGGCTTCGTCCTGTTCACCTTGCTGGTTCAAGCGACGACCCTCAAACCGCTGCTGAATCTACTCGGGCTCAGCCAATTGACGCCGATGGAGCTGGCCCTGCGCGACCGAGCGGTCGCCTTGAGCCGGAGCCAAGTGCACGAACAGGTCAAGGCGGTGGCACGAGAATACGGCTTCGATCCCGTCCTGGCTGCCGATGTCGTACCCGCCGTCAATGACGAGCAATCGGGAAACGGCGAAAACGGCGATCACAGCCTCATTTCCCAACTCTCCGAGCCGGACCGTCTCCAGGTCGGACTGCTGACGCTGGCGACGCGGGAAAAGGAGCTCTATCTCCGGCATTACGCCGACGGCACGATGTCACGCCAGATGGTGACCCGAATGGTGACCGATGCCGACCGGCTGATCGACCGCGTAAAAATTCAGGGGCTGGAAGGCTATCAGGCGAACACCAGTATCGCGGTCCGGGTTCCGTTTGGCCTCCGCGTCGCACTCCGCGTCCATCGCTACACCGGCTGGAGCCGGCCCCTGGCGATCCGCCTTTCTCATCGTTTCGAGCGCCTGATCGTTTCCCAGCTTGTCGTCCGCGAGCTGGCGCGGTTCAACAAGCAATCGATCGAGCCGCTGCTCGGAAGCGACGTCAGCGCCGAACTGGGCGATGTGATCAATGCCCGCCTCGACGGAATCATGACCGCGCTCGAAGCGGTCGAAGTGCAATATCCAAGTTATACCCAATCACTGCGCCACCACTACTTGGAGCGGGCCGCGCTGCGCTTGGAAGAGGCACAGTACCGGCGGCAATTGCAGGAATCGCTGATCGGGCGCGAGATCTATGCGGACCTGGAACGCGGCATCGATCGCCGGCGGGCCATTCTCGAAGAGAGGGCTCAAGTCGATCTCGGCCTGAGGCTCAAGGAAATGTTGGCCCGAGCGCCCCTGTTCGGTGCCCTCGACGACACCCAGCTGCACCAGGTGGCACGCTGTTTGAAGCCTCACCTCGCGGTACCCGGCGAGCGCGTGATCAAGAAGGGCACCCCTGGCAACGCGATGTACTTTATCGTATCGGGCTCGGTCGAGGTCCGCTTGCCGAAAAACCCGATCGCGCTTAAATCGGGGGAGTTTTTCGGTGAGCTATCGCTTCTCACTCGGCAGCCGCGCGTCGCCGATGTCGTCTCCCAGGGCTATTGCCAGTTGCTCGCCCTCGAAGCCCGCGATTTCCGTCTTTTGCTGCGAACGATCCCCGAGCTCAAGGAAAAGATCGAGGCGGTCGCCGAGAACCGCATCGAAGCCAATCGGCAAGGCAGCGATCAGGCTTCGTCCTAGGGCGCTTCGCGCCCTAGTTTCGCCCGGCATGCTCGGACCCGTTCTTACCGCGCCAGATCCAGCCGCGGCGCCAAAAGTAAAACAGCAGGCCGCAGCCGATCACCGCCATGACCGCAAGGGCAAAGGGGTAGCCGAAATACCAGCCCAGTTCGGGCATATTCCAGGGCGAAACCGCGGGATCGAAATTCATGCCGTAGACGCCGGTGATGAACGACAAAGGAATAAAGATGGTGGCGATGATCGTCAGCACCTTCATCACCTCGTTCATGCGCTGGCTTTGCCGCGACAGATATATGTCGACCAGGCTCGAGGCGATTTAGCGGTAGGTCTCGGTGATATCCATCAGTTGGACGAGATGGTCGTAGCAATCGCGAAGAAAAATGACCGTATGCGGCTCAACCAGTTCATGCTCGTCGCGGATCATGTTGTTGACCAATTCGCGGTGTGGCCAAATCGCCCGGCGCACAAGCAGCAAATCTCGTTTGAGGTCGTGGACGTCCTCGACCAGGGACTCCCGGTTCGACTCGAGAACTTCCTGCTCGAGCTCATCGACCCTCTCGCCGAATACCTCGAGAACGGGGAAATAGGCGTCGATCGTGGCATCGATGAGGGCATAGGCAAGATAATCGGCGCCGCGGATCCGTAAACGACCGTGCGCATCGACGAGGCGCGTGCGTACCGGGTCGAAGCAGTCGCCGGGATGCTCTTGGCAGGTGATGACGAAGTTTCGGCCGAGGAAGATCGAGATTTGCTCGGTGGCGAATTGCCGCCCCGGTTCGGGAAGGCGCAAGATCATAAAGACATTGCTGTCATAGGACTCGATCTTTGGCCGCTGCTGCAATTGCAGCACGTCCTCGAGCGCGAGTCGGTGGAGGCCGAAAAGGTCTCCGAGCCGTGCAACGAAGTCGGCGTCTCCCAAACCCTGGACATCGACCCAGACAATCGGCGCCTGCCCGCGAGCCGTTTGAATTTCATCGACGCTGGTAACGGTCCTGGAGAAATGATTATTGGGGCCGTAGCCGGTGACACGGATCACCGGCATCGAGGCATTCGGATCGGCGACCAGCGTTCCGGGCGCCGTCCCCGGCGCCGGATGCCTGTTTTGCCACCGGCGCACAAGGCTGGATGCACGGCGCCCCGCGCGATTGCGGGTCTTGGCAACAGGCCGCTGAGAGTGCTTCTTTCTCGGCATAGCAGTTCAATCGGTTTGGCCGTTCCATCCGGGTTTCAGTAAACTGCCACGAAATCGATCGCAGAGTCGCCCATGTCCTTTACCAGCCAAGAATTTCGCAACGCATTGGGACGGTACGCGAGCGGGGTCACTATCGTCACGACCGCCGACCCGCAAGGCCGGCCGGTCGGCATGACCGCGAGTTCGTTTGGTTCGGTCTCGCTGGACCCGCCGTTGGTGCTGTTCTGCCTCGGCCGTGACGCCGACCGCTTCGGCGATTTCACCGCCTGCGAACATTTTGCGATCAACATACTGGGGGACGATCACGCGCATTTGTCGGAGCGGTTCGCGCAGGTCGGGACCGACAATTGGCAAGACCTGGACTATGAGACCTGGACTCTCGGCTGCCCGATCCTGACCCAGGCGATCGCCGTCCTGGAATGCAGCAAGGCCCAGGTCCACGAAGCCGGCGATCATCTGATCATCGTCGGTCATGTCGTCGCGTTGGCGGTCGCCGACCGAGAATCAGGGCCGCTGATCCATCATCGCGGCGCCTACCGGCGGCTTGCTCCTTGAACGGCAAGGGACCTTACGCGGCGTTGCGCTGATTGTCGAAGTCGGAAGTTCGTTTCACGGATTCGCACATGGCGTTACGAACTTCTAGGTCAACACGACGAGCAGAACCAACGTCCATAGTGTCCCGTTGCAGGCTCTAGTCTATTTCAAGCTGCTCTCTGTGCCTGAGGAACGGGCTGTAGACAGGCGCGGAAGGCTTGATCCTTCCATCGGCTCCCCATTCACTCATGCGGTTGAATGACATAGGTCGGTCATTCTCGATGGTCTGGAGACGCCACGCATATCTTTCCTGGATCTTTTCTAGGCGTTCTTCGATCTCGCAGGGGTCAGAATATCGCAGCCCAGCTTCAACGCCATAAGCGACATGCGGTTCAAGAACTCCAAAGCCAACATAGGCCAACGTGAAGTTGATGGGCCACAACAACAAATCGATGTCGCCGCTTCGGCCATTGTAAGCATATGTTTCCCTGCTTGTGCCGACGGTCAAAGACAACAAGGCTTTCTTCCCGACGAACCGACCTTTCTCAAATCTGTAATTGCTCCGGTACACTTCGCCATAGATGAGGACGCGATCAAACCAACCTTTAAGGATCGCAGGCGGTAGGTGCCACCACATCGGGTACTGAAAAATAACCAAATCCGCTCGATCGACGCGACCGAGCTCCTCTCGAATTTCGAGCGGAATGGATTGGTTTTCCGATGCATGCCGCTGCTCCGCTTGCACATCAAATCGTTGTCGGTTCTGCCGATCATCGTAGTGTTCCGCTCTTTCACACGGATCGAACCCGATCGAATAGAGATCGCTGACCGAAACGGCCCAACCGCGTTCGTCAAGTGCTCTTTGTGCGATACCGACCAGGTGAGCGTTGAATGATGTCGGCTCAGGGTGGGCAAGTAAGATGTGGGCTTTCATGGCCTAGAATATCCGATTTGGATCATGTGCTGTAAATTCACCTTGGCACAGCATTTGGCATGTCGCCATTGACCGCCTGGCGCTCGTTCACGACGAACGCTGCCGCAACCTGACTGGCCCAAGCACGTTCCGGAGCGGACAGGTGCGGCCTCGCGAACCCCAACCCTTTACAGGCCCACGACCTAGTCGGGCGGTCGCTCGCCATATCCCCGGGCCCGTTGTTCGAGGCTATCCTCCAGCTCGTAGTAATCCGATTTATCGTCGACGAAAATGTGGGCGATCGAATGCACCCCGGTCGGCGGGTCGAGTGTGCCGGCGGCGATCGCGATATAATCCGCACCGTCGCGATCCCAGAACAGGCGGCTGCCGCAAACCCGGCAAAAGCCCCGGCGCGCGATTTCGGAAGAGCGGTACCAGGCGACGTGATCCTCGCCATCGATCGCGACATATTCGCGGGGGACCCCGGTATAGGCAGCGTAGTGGCCGTGGGTGCGCAGACATTGCGAGCAATGACAGATCACCACAGGCCGAATGGGGCCGTTGATTTCGTAACGCACCGCCTCGCATAGGCAATGCCCGGTGCGCCGTTCAACCGAGGTTTCGTTGGTCATGGGTCACCCTCCTTCCCGTTGTTCGTGCCGCGCCGTCATCGCGGTCGACCTCCGGCCGGCGAGACCGCCGCTCGAAAGCGGTTTTTCAGAACCGCGCCGTCGCGCGGCGGCAGCACCCGTTCCAGCATACCCCCGCCGATGTGGATTTGCGCGAAGCGAGCACCGGCATCCAGGGAATGGAGCCGCTCGCGCAATTCGGCAACGGCACCATTATCGCGCACATCGCCCACCCAGGCGAAGCCGCAGGCCTCGGCCACCGCGGTCAGACTCACGCCGTCGGCAGTATGGCTGGGTTGCCTGCCGGTTTCGCCGAAAAGCCGATTGTCGAGAACGGCAATGGTCAAGTTGGCCGGTCGGCGGACCCCTATGGTCGCCAGCGCGCCCAGCCCCATCAGCATCTCGCCGTCGCCGGTCAGCACCAAAACCGCCCGGTCGGGACACGCAACCGCCAATCCGAGCCCGACCGTGGCGGCGCTGCCCATGGCGCCCCAGAGATAGAAATTGGCCGCATCGTCGCCGGCGGCAGCGGCGTCGTAGGTCGCGGCACCGAGTCCGGTCACGACGAGCAGATCGCCGCGGTCGCGCAGCAACCGAGCGACGACATCGCGGCGCTCCAGCGCCGGATGCGGGTCGATGGAAGGCGTCATTGCGTCCATACCTTGCGGCCGATCAGGCGCTGCGACAGCAGCACGGCGACCGCTTGGTCGCCCCCGAAAGCGTGGTCGGCGGCCGCGGCGACGATTTCGGCGACCTCTTCCGGCCGATCGGCGCGTTGAACGATCACGCCCATCGCCTCGAGGACACGCCCGGTCGCCTGACCCATCGGCACCTGCCACGGATTGAATTCCGCCCACTCGCCGCGCATGGTCACCAGGGCGAGGAATGGAAACCGGCCACTTTGGACGAGCCCAAGGGTATTGACGCAGTTGCCGACGCCGCTGCTCTGCATCAGCAGCACGCCCCGATCGCCGCCGAGCCAGGCACCGCAGAGATAGCCGATGCCCTCTTGCTCGGTGGTCAGCACGACATTCTCGACCCGGTCATCGGCGACCGCACGGTCGATCAGCCGCGACAGTCCGGCATCGGGAACGTAGACCACATGGCGAACGCCGCGCCGTGTGAGCTCGTTATAGGTGGGGTCCGACCAGGACTCGGCGGCGGTCTCGGCATTGTCCATCGAATCGGACCTACGAATATCGTGATCGCACGGGGTTCGTCGTCATGGTCCACAAGATGTATGCGAGATCGGCGGGAGCAACAATCCCAAACCGCATACCGCGCTTGGAACCGACCCGCTCTCGCCGTAGAATTCGGCGGTTCGACGACGCGAGTACCGGCCCATGGCAAAGCACGACCATCACAACCGCCCGCTGAGCGACACCGAGTTGCGGGTCCGCGCCCTCGAATCGTTGCTCGTTGAAAAAGGCCTGGTCGACCCGGCGGCCCTCGACGAACTGATCGACACCTACGAAAACAGGGTCGGTCCGCGCAACGGCGCCCGGGTGGTCGCACGGGCGTGGTCCGACCCGGCCTATCGCGACTGGTTGCTCGAAGATGCCACCGCGGCGATCGCCGACCTTGGGTTTAGTGGCCGCCAGGGCGAGGATATGGTCGCTCTGGAGAACACGACCGACGTCCACAACATGGTCGTCTGCACCTTGTGCTCCTGTTACCCGTGGCCGGTGCTCGGCCTGCCGCCGGTGTGGTACAAGTCGGCGCCCTATCGGTCGCGCGTGGTGATCGACCCGCGTGGCGTCCTTGGTGAATTCGGTGTCGAACTGCCGAAGGAAACCGTGATCCGGGTCTGGGACAGTACCGCCGAGCTGCGCTATCTCGTCATTCCGATGCGCCCCCAAGGCAGCGGCCATCTCGGTGAGGCGGAACTGGCCGAGCTGGTAACCCGCGACTCGATGATCGGCACCGGCCTCGCCCGGTCTCCGGCCGAAGCCGAGAGGGTCGTAGAATGACGGCGACGGCATGAACGGCTTCCACGACATCGGCGGCATGCACGGCTTCGGTCCCATCGATGCCCAGCGCAATGCGGCGCCCTACTTCGACGATTGGGAGCGCCGCATGTTCGCCCTCGACATGGCCTGCGGCACTCTCGATCTCGGCAACCTCGACCAATGGCGGCATACGATCGAGCGCATGCCGGCGACGGCCTATTCGCAGGCTAGCTATTATGAACGCTGGCTCCATTGCCTCGAGGCTCTGCTGGTCGAGGCGGGCGTTCTGAACACCGAAGAGATCGCGACCCGAATGGCCGAAATCGTCGCGTCCGAACGTGTCGTCGTCGAAGAGAATTGATATGAATGGCGCCCATGACCTCGGTGGCATGCATGGATTGGGGCCGATCGCGCCGGACCCGAACGAACCCGTTTTCCATGATGCCTGGGAGCGCCGCGCTTTCGCGATAACGCTTGCCTGCGGTGCCCTCGGCGTGTGGAACCTGGATATGACGCGTCATGCCCGCGAGCGCATGGATCCGGCCGCATACCTGGACAGCAGTTACTACGAGCATTGGCTTCATGGCCTCGAATTGCTCTTGATAGAAAACGGGCTGGTCACGCCCGCGGAGATCGAAGCCAAGGAGGCGGAAATACGAAAGGGAATGGAGCCATGAAAGTCCTGACCAGAGATCGGGTCGCGGACGTGTTGGCGAAGGGCGCGTCGGCGCGGGTCGATACGGAGGTTCCGGCCAAGTTCCAGCCCGGCGATACCGTGATCGCGCAGTATCCATCCGATCGGCCACACCCGCATTCCGCGTTATGTCCGGGGACGAAGGGGAATCGTCGACCGCGACCACGGCGTCTTCATTTTCGCCGACGATCATGCCGCCGGGAAAGGCAAGAACCCGCAGCATGTCTACAGCGTGCGGTTCACCGCCCGCGAATTGTGGGGCGACGAGGCTTCGGATCGCGACTGCGTCCATGTCGACCTGTGGGATGACCACCTCGACCCCGCCTGAGCGCGCCGCGGCAGAAGGTGCGGCGGCGGTGGACATGGACGCCGTGCCCGGACTGCCGCGCGATCGTGACGGCCCGATCTTCGCCGCCCCGTGGCAGGCGCAGGCTTTCGCGATGACGGTAAGACTCCACGAACAGGGCTGTTTCAGTTGGCCCGAATGGGCAGCCTTTTTGTCGGCCGAGATCAAGGCGGCCCAGGCGGACGGCGATCCCGACGCCGGCGAGACCTATTACAATCACTGGCTGGCCGCGCTCGAAAAGATCGTTGCTGCGAAGGGCCTGGTCGCGGAAACCGCGCTTGCCGAACGTCGTGACGCTTGGGACAAGGCAGCCCAAGCGACTCCCCATGGTCACCCCATCGAGTTGACCGAGGAGCGCTCGGATTGACCTTACGGTTGTACGATTTCCTCGATTCCGGCAACGGCTACAAGGTCCGCCTGCTGCTGAGCCAACTGGGCATTGCCTTGCAATTGATCGAAATCGACGTCCTCACGGGCGAGACCCGGACGCCGGAATTCCTCGCCCTCAATCCGAACGGTCGCATTCCCATTTTGGTCCTCGACGATGGGACGGTGTTGTCCGAATCGGACGCGATCCTGTTCTATTTCGCGGAAGGTACGCCGCTGCTTCCCGACGACCAACTCGACCGCGCCCGCGTCCTGCAGTGGATGTTCTTCGAGCAATACAATCACGAACCGACGATCGCGGTCGCCCGATTCTGGACCAAGCATGGCGAGATGGATGCGCTCAGAAAACAATTGCTGCCGCAGAAGATGGCCCAGGGCTATGCTGCGCTCGACGTCATGGAACAGCGGCTCGGGACGGTCGACTTTCTGGTCGGCGGCGCCTATTCGATCGCCGACATCGCCCTCTACGCCTATACCCATGTCGCCGCCGAGGGCGGCTTCGACCTCGCCGGCTATCCGGCGATCCGATCGTGGCTCGCCCGCGTCGCCGCCGAGCCCGGCCACATCCCGATCACCAAACGCGAATTCTAGCCGCCGAGGATGTCACCTTAACTGCCGCGGCCGCGCGCGATCTCATAGGCGAACTCGAGCAGCCCTTCGCCCATCCTGCCGAAACCGGCGAAGCGCGGATCATCGGTCTCGCCGCGGCGATAGCGGGCGTGGAGCTGGATGAACACGACGCCCAACTTGAAGCCGGTCAGCACGCGATAGAAGAGGAAATCCGAAAGGTCGCGGCCGGTCTTGCGGGCGTAGGCGGTGGCGACCTCGTCGCGCCCGGGGAAGCCGGGGGCCGCCGTCGGCATCTGTCCGATCGCGTGCATCGCCGGCGGATCGCCGGCCTCGACCCAATAGCTGAGGAGCGTCGCCAGATCGAACAATGGATCGCCGCGGCTGCCCATATCCCAGTCGACGACCGCGACCGGAGCGAGCGTCGCCGGATCCAGGATCGTGTTGTCGAGTTTGAAATCGTTATGCAGCAGAGTCGGTGGCTGCGGCCGGACGCCGTGCGCGCGCAGCCACGCCACGATTTCGGCCACCACCGGTGGCGGCGCGTCGTCGGTGGCCACCTTCGCGCGCTTCGCCCAGCCGTCGACGGCCCGCTCCAAGAATCCGTCCGGGCGGCCCAAATCGCCGAGACCGGCGGCCGCGGGATCGACCGCATGGAGCGCGGCCAGGACGTCGACAAGCGTGGTGGCGATGTGGCCGCCCAAGTCCTCGAAATCGGCATAGCGCGCCGGGATTTCACCGCCGATGACGATGCCCGGCCGGTATTCCATGATCAGGAAGGGCTGCCCCAGGACTCCGCCGTCGTCACAGAAATAGAGACTTCGCGGGACCAGGGGGAGGATCGGCGCCAGGCCCACGAGCATTCGGTTCTCCCGCGCCATATCGTTGGCCCCGGGCGGCAGCGGCCCCAACGGCGGCCGTCGCAGGACCGCCCAGTCATCGTCGAGACGCAACAGATAGTTGAGATTGCCGAACCCGCCGGCAAATTGACGGGGCGGAAGGGCGAGATCGAGGTCGCGGCCCTGGATCGCGAGGTGATGGGCGAGCCGATCCCAGGGCTGGGGCACCGCGTCGTCCGGCGCCCGCAGGCGCGCCGTCTCGGGCCAGGCGGACAAGTCGCTCACTGCGTGGCGCGCCGGAATTCGACCGCCATTCTCAGCTCGACTTGGGCTCGATTGTCTCGATCGGCCCGCCAGCCTCTTCCCAGGCGCCGAACCCGCCGGCGATGTGAGCGATCGGGCGGAGGCCCATGCGCTGTACCGCCTGAGTTGCGAGCGCCGAGCGCAAACCGCCGGCACAGAAAAAAACGTACTTCTTTCCCGAAGCAAAGGCTGGCTTGTGATACGGGCTATCGGGATCGACCCAGAATTCGAGCATGCCGCGCGGCGCATGAAGCGCCCCCGGCACGCCCCCCTCGCGCCACAACTCGCGGATATCGCGAATATCGACAAGCTGCACGCCCGGGTCGTCGCGCAGCGCGATCGCTTCTTCGACGGTCAGAGTTTCGATCTCCGCTTCCGCGGACTCGCACAATTCCTTGATGCCGGTCGTAATCATCGGATTTCCTTCGCTGCCGTGTTTCGATTATAGAGGGCTTGTCGCGGACGTGCCCGCGCCAATCTGGGGTTTCCGCCATTGGCCCGCCAGTTGTACGAGCTTCTCGGTCGCGACGATCGCCGCTTCAGCCCCTATTGCTGGATGAGCCGCATGGCCCTGGCCCACAAGGGGCTGGAGGCCGAGTTCGTGCCGTGCCGGTTTACCGAAAAGGACAAGTTCGCCTTTTCCCGCAGCCGCACGGTCCCGGTTCTGGTCGATGGCGAGGAGGTCGTTTCCGAATCCTGGGATATCGCCGTTTATCTGGATCGCGCATATCCCGATCGGCCCAGCCTGTTCGGCGGCGACCACGGCCAAACCCTGGGCCGGTTCATCTATGACTGGGCCGACACCACGCTGATTTCCCAGACCGTCCAAATCATCCTGCCCGACATCTATGAAGTGGTGACGGCGGAGGACCGGGACTACTTCCGCACCAGCCGGGAGGGCCGGTTCGGCAAATCGTTCGCCGATATGCGCGCCAACCGCACGACAAACATGGCCGTGCTCAATCTCGCGCTTCGACCCTTGCGTGTGACGCTTGCGCAGCGTGAATTCGTCGCCGGTGACGCACCGGCCTTTGCCGACTATGCGATATTCGGGTGCTTTCAATGGGCGCGCTGCACCAGCGCCGACGATTTGCTCGCATCCGACGATCCGATCCACGCCTGGCGCCGGCGCATGCTCGATCTATTCGACGGGTATGCGCGCGGCTTCGCCGCCCGTGCCGTTTCGTAGCCCGGTTGTCAGGCAACTTGCGGCCGGCCGTGGGTTTCCTTGATCAGCCAGGCGAGCCCGAAGGCGACGACCGCGCAGGCCGGCATCGTGACCAAGGCCGCGTCGAAGGCGGCGATCGAATAGACGCGAACCCCGTCGACCAGCGTCCCGTCCCAAAAGGTGTCGAGCAGCCAACCGAGAAACGGCTGCATCAATGCGCCCGAACCGACCGTAACCATGTTGACAAACCCGGTCGCGGCACCGCTGGCCGTCGCCGGAGACAATTCGCGCGCCAGGGCGTAACAAATTACCATGCCGGCGCTGGTGGCGCCGATCAGGAACAGCAAAACCCACGTCAATACCAGCGGCAGGCCAGGAACGTAGAGCAACGCCAGCCAGCACGCCAGGGCCAGTCCGGCGGCGACCGCAAGCGGTAGGCGCCGCCGGGCGAGAAAGTCGGATATCCATCCGGCCGAGGGCGCCCCGACCGCCCAGCCCAGTAGCAAGAGCGAAGCGGAGCCGGCCGCCGCCGGGCGATCCAGTCCATAGACCTGCATCAGGTGGGGCACCCCCCAGAGCCCGCCATAGGCCAACATCGGACCCGACATGACGGCACTATAAAATCCGATGATCCAGATCTGCCGGCGCGCCACCACGTCGCGGAAATCGGCCAGGATATTGCGCCTCGGCGTCGCGGCGTCGATTGGGTCCCGATCCGGCGGGTGGTCGCGGATGAAGATCCATGTCGTCACCGCAATGATGACGGCAAGAACGCCCGCGCCCAACAACGCGTCGCGCCAACCGACCAGCTCGACAACCACCGCCATCGGTGCCTGCCCGATCACGCCGCCCGACAAGCCGACCAACATGCTCATCCCGGAAACGAAGGCGAATCGATTGGGCGGAAACCAATTGACGCCGATCTTGAGCGCACCGACGAAACCGACCGCGCAGCCGATACCAATGAGTAGACGTCCGAGATAGGCCAGCCACAGTCCGTCGGCCATAGCGAATAGCACGCTGCCGCAGGCCGCGATCGCCGCCGCCGCGGTCAGCATCCGCCGCGGCCCCCAATTGTCGAGGGCGACGCCGACCGGTATCTGCAAACCGGCATAGGCATAGAAGTAGATCGCCGACAAATTGCCGAGGATGGCGCCCGACACGGCGAAATCACGCATCAAATCGTCGACCATGACACTGGGCGCGACCCGTTGCATGAAGGCATAGGCGAATGACAGCGCCGCCACCCCCCACACCAGCCAGGCACGGCGACCAGGTCGCGTCACGATCGAGGCGGCTCCGTTCATGAAAGCTCCGGCGGGCGTGGGATACACCCCTCAAGAAAGGCGCGCCACTCTATCGCGTCCCTCAACCCGAGGCCACCGCATCGCATGCAGGGCGCGGATGCGCTGGGCTCATGGCCGAACGGCGGCCCACACTCGTTGTTGGTGCGCGCCAGCAGGTTTGCTACCATCGTTGGGCGCCGAACCGGCGATGCGGAGGTATGATGGCCAGACGATTGATGACGGGTATTTTCGCGGCGGTGTTGTTGTCGCCGTTTTCGAGCCACGCCCTTGAGGACGTGCGAGATCTCGGCGCCATGCTCGAAACGCTCAACGACGTGCTCAATGTGGGTCGGTCGAACTTGAGCATGGAATATGCCAGCACACAGACTGGGAATCGCGGCCGGGTCGAGGCGGTGCGTCCCGCCGGTGACAACGCCGGGCAGCCGTGTTGGATCTTCCAACGCAGCTATGGCAAGCCGGGCACCATGCAGACCGTCGAAGGCCGCGCCTGCCGGACGCCGGATGGGCTGTGGGAAATTGTCGACGAAGGCACGGGGTCGGCCGGCACGCTGACGACGAGTGCCGGCACACCCTCGGCAACCGCCGGCACGGCACCGGCAACGGCGGCCACGCCGCCGCGGCACAACCGCCAGATGGTTTACGAGACCCAGGAATTGCTCACCCTGCTCGGCTACGACCCGGGCCCGATCGACGGTCTCTACGGAAGCCGGACGGGGAGCGCGATATCGACCTATCAGCGCAACAACAGCCTTCTCGTCGACGGTCAGCCGTCGCCGCAATTGTTGGACCATTTACGCACGTCGGCTCAGAACCGCTCGACGTCCGCGGCGCCGGCTCCAGCGCCGACCGTGGTCGAGCAAGAGGTTATCATCCAACCCATACCCGCGGCGCCGGGCGCGCCGGCACCGCCGTCGACGACCCAGCAAGCGACAACGCCGCCGGCCGCGAGCGCGCCCGGCGGCGAGATAGCGGTGGCCACGTTGGCGCGCGACGGATCGAGCTTGGTGGGCCAAGACGTGACCGCCTCGGGAACCTACCTCCACTATAACGGCAATTGGGCGAAACTGCTGTCCGACGAAGGATCGAGTTCCGATTTCGTCTACATCCTGCTCGACGGGTTGAGCGAATCGCAACGGACGAGCCTACGCAACGACTGTTTCTTGTGTCACGTCCGCACCAGCGGCCAAATGCAGATGCGCGAGCTCGAATTCGCCGGCTCGTCCTTGGGCGCGGTGCCGACGATCGTCGTGACGGAGCTGGCGCGACTTGACTGACCACCACCGGCGGCTTGGCTCGACCAACCGCGGCCGCGATTGCAAAGATCTTTTCATAATTTTTTTACAAGCCCCCAACACCGCTAGCATCGGCCCGTGCGGGCACGTCCCGGCCTCGGTAAGAATTTAATCGTTATTAATTTTTTGTTTCCTTTTCCCTTCTAGTGTCGGCCGGCAGATGGGAGAGGAGTCGCCCCGAAGTGATGAATCGGCTTCGCAGCGAACAACGTCGGCGGCAGACGCTTATCGACACATACGGCACGCAGCTGGCGCGCTATTCGCCGCACGACCGTTGGCGCGAGGCCCTGGGCGCCGCACAGGAGGTCGCGACCATGGCCGAGATGCGGAGCGCATCGGTCGAGGCCGCCAATCGGACCAAATCGGAGTTCCTAGCCAATATGAGCCACGAACTGCGCACGCCGTTGAACGCGATCATCGGCTTTTCGGACATGATGACGCGCAGCATGGTCGGCCAAAACGACACCGACAAATTTCTCGAATATGCGCGCGACATAAACGATTCGGGCCAGCATCTGCTGTCACTGATCAACGACATCCTCGACTTGTCCAAGGTCGAAGCGGGCAAACTGGAGCTGGACGAAGGCTCGGTTGACCTGTCTCTCGTCGGTGCTCGGTGTCTCAAGCTGCTGCGCCAGAAGGCGGAAGACAGCCGACTGACCTTCACCCACGGTCTGGCGCCAAACCTTCCCAAGATTCGCGCCGACGAACGCAAACTGACCCAGATCGGCATCAATCTCGTATCCAATGCGGTGAAATTCACGCCCTCGGGCGGCGAGGTCCGGGTCGAGACGGGCGAAACGGACGACGGCATTCATCTTCGCGTCATCGACACCGGAATCGGTATCGCGCAGCAGGACATCGACAAGGTACTGGCGCCGTTTACCCAACTGGACAGCGTGCTGAACAGAAAATATCCGGGCACCGGGCTCGGTTTGCCGCTGGCCAAGGCCCTGATCGAGTTGCATGGCGGCAGCTTTGCCATCGTGAGCACGGTCGGCCAGGGGACCACGGTAACGGCAGCGTTTCCAAAGGAGCGGATCATTGGCTAAAGCGACGGCAGACTTGAGCATGCGGCTGGAAGAAGTCTCCTCGACAAATAGAAGCCTAACGGCGGAGATCGATAGGCATCGTCGGCTGGGAGACATCGGCCGCGACTTGCATCCGGTCAAAACCTTTTCCGACCGGTTGGGGCGGATCGTCGCGGTCTCCGGCTCGCAGGCTATCATGTTGCTGGACGACGATCTCGACAGGGACGAAGGCGACCAACCGACTCCCTTGCAGATCGGCTCCCTGGTCAAGATGGGAACACCCTACACGACCGTCTATGGCATCGTCAGCGGCCTCAGCATCCCGGTTCCGTCGACCGATCCCAACAACGAAACCTATCGGATCGTCGAGCTGGAATTGTTGGGCGAGACATCGGTCGGGTTGGGAAATCGCGATAGCACTTTTCAGCGCGGCGTGTCGTATTTTCCGTCGTTGGCGGACAACGTCTTTGCCACCACGGCTGACGATCTGGCCAATGTCTACACATTTCCCACCAAGTCCGCGGTACCGATCGGCAGCATTCATCAAGACCGGACGATTCCCGCCTATGTCGTGACCGACGACCTCCTCGGCAAACACTTCGCCATTCTCGGCACCACGGGCGCCGGTAAGTCCTGTGCCGTTGCGCTTATCCTGCGCGCGATCCTGTCGGAACACCCCAACGGGCACGTGCTCTTGCTCGACGTCCACAACGAATATTCGAAAGCGCTCGGCGACGCCGCCGAAGTGCTCGATCCCGGGACCCTGCAGATCCCCTATTGGCTCCTCAATTCCGAGGAGATCGAGGAAATCGTCATCAACAGCGACGGCCAGGACGCGGAGGTCGAGGCCGCAATACTCAACGAGGTCATCGTTGCCGCCAAACGCCAGTTTGTCGGTGACGGAAAAAATGCCGGCCGAATTACCGTCGATGCGCCGGTCCCCTACCGGCTCGGCGAGGTGGCGCGGATTCTCGACGAGACCGCTGGACGCCTCGACCGGCCGCGCGATGTCGCCCCCTATATGCGGCTAAAAGCGCGCTTCGCGGCGCTCCAGGCGGATCCGCGCTTCGACTTCATGTTCCCCGGCCTGTCGGTACGCGACAACATGGCGCAGATCATCTCGCAGCTATTCCGCATCCCGGTCGCCGGCAAACCGGTGACGATCGTCGATCTTTCCGGCGTACCGTCGGAAATCATCAATGTCGTGGTCTCGGTGCTGTGCCGGATGACCTTCGACTTCGCGCTGTGGAGCGAACGTTCGATGCCGATGCTGCTGGTCTGCGAGGAGGCCCATCGCTACGCGCCGACCGATTCGGGACGCGGTTTCGAGCCGACCAAGCGCGCGCTGTCGCAAATCGCCAAGGAAGGCCGCAAATACGGCGTCTCGTTATGCCTGGTCAGCCAGCGGCCGTCGGAGCTCGCCGCCGAGATCCTGTCCCAGTGCAATACGGTCTTCGCGCTCCGCATGTCGAACCAGAAGGACCAGGATTTCGTCCGCAGCGCGATGTCGGAATCGGCGATCGGTCTGATGGACTTCCTGCCCTCGTTGCGCAACGCGGAAGCCATTGCCGTCGGCGAAGGCGTTTCGGTGCCGATGCGTGTTTGCTTCGACGAGCTTCCCAACGACGAGCGCCCGATGAGCGGAACCGCCAGTTTCTCCAGCGGATGGTCGCAGGATATCGAGGTCGAAAGATTCGTCGAGCGCGTCATCGAGCGGTGGCGTCACCGCCAACGCTAGAGCACCGCGCGTTCAAAGTGCTCTAGCCGCGGCGCTCACCCGCCGTTCTCTTCGATACTGAACAGCGATGCGTTGCCGCCCGAAGCGGTGGTGTCGATCGACAGCGAGCGCTCGGTGGCGAAGCGGTAGATATCACCGACGTTGGAGAACCCTACCTCGGCAGCGATGTCTGATCGCTCCACAATGAGCGGTATGATCGGTCCTTCGCGCGCCGCCAGGATGCGGTCGAGATCACGGGCGCGATCTTCGGTGCCCGCGAAAGCGATACCCGCGATGCGCGGGTCGGTCGCCATCGCGTCACGCAGAGCGTCGTCAGCGATGGGCAGGAAATGGAGGACATCCGGCGGCATTCCCGAGGCGTGGAAGCGCGCGACGAGCCGTGCCGCGAGATGGGCCGAAGCCTCGCCGGCAATGACCAGCGACCCATTTCCCGCCACCGAAGCCGCGGCGACCATGCCCGCGATCGTGGCAATCGGAGCCGCGCCTTCGACAATGCACAGGAAAAGACCGCGGCCGCGCAACGAAAGCTCATCGCGTTCGCCGGTATAGCCGCGCAGGCGCAGCGGCGCCGCCAGGCTGGCCCGCGCCTCGGCGGCGTAGGCGCGGCACAGCGTAGCGGCATCCTCGATTGCCCGCGCGGCCGCGCGCGGCTCTATGCCGGCGGCGTCGACACAGAGGTCGATGTGGTCCTGCAAGGCATTGACCAATTCGCGGGCGATATCGTCAAGGATCACCGCATGGTGATCGGCCGGCAGTGCCTCCCAGCGCGGAAACGCCGCCAGTGCCAACGTCGTGGCCTCGTCGGCATGCTCCTGGGTGGCCAGCACCAGTGTGCCGTTTATCGCTTCGGGATGAGAGGCCGGGTGGGTTATCACCATTGGGCCCGATTGGCGTCGCCCGCCGACGATCGGGGATGTCTGCCATCCCGCACCGGGCGAACGAAACCCGGGCGACGTTGGCGCTGCGCCATCGTCATCGCCGGTCGCTCGTGCGGCAACGGCAAAGCGGCGCAAATAATTGGGCCCGCCCGCCTTCGGCCCGGTACCCGAAAGACCTTCGCCGCCAAAGGGTTGAACACCAACGATGGCGCCGATGATGTTGCGGTTGACATAGGTGTTGCCGGCGCGGATTCGTCGGTGGAGACGGTCGGCGACCGAATCGATCCGACTGTGAACGCCGAAAGTCAGACCGTAGCCGGTGGCGTTGATGCGATCGACGACCTGATCGATACGATCGGCGGCGAACCGAATGACATGGAGAACCGGACCGAAGACCTCCCGGTGCAGTCGGTCGAGGGAATCGATTTCATAGGCGCGCGGGCCGAAGAACGTGCCGCGGACCGTCGATTCGTCGAGAGCGCAAACGTGGATCGGCGTTCCTTCCGCCGCCATTCGTTCGCCATGGGCTTCGAGCACCGATTTCGCCTCGTCGTCGATGACCGGTCCGACGTCGGTCGATAGAACCGAGGGGTCGCCGATTCGAAGCTCCGACATGGCGCCGGCCAGCATCTCGATCATGCCCGGCGCGATGTCGTCCTGAAGGAACAGCACACGCAACGCGGAGCAGCGCTGGCCCGCGCTGTCGAACGCCGAATGCAACACATCGCCGATTGCCTGCTCGGGCAAGGCCGTCGAATCGACGATCATCGCATTCTGGCCGCCGGTCTCGGCGATCAGCGGGACCGGTCCAATCGGCCCGGCGGCGAGCGTGCGTCGGATGGCCAGCGCGGTGTCGGTTCCGCCGGTAAAGGCGACGCCGGCGACGCGTGGATCGGCAACGAGCCGGGCGCCGACCACTTCTCCACGTCCCGGAAGCAGCTGCAGCACCGCAGGAGGAATCCCCGCCTCGTGCAGCAGGCGAACCGCGCGCGCCGCCATCAGGGAGGTCTGTTCGGCAGGCTTCGCGATCACCGCGTTGCCGACGGCGAGCGCCGCCGCGATTTGTCCGGTAAATATGGCGAGCGGAAAGTTCCACGGGCTGATGCAGACGAAGATGCCGCGGCCGCCGGTCTCGAACAGGTCGCCGCCGTGCGCCGGCAGGGCGGTCGGCGCACCGCAGAGCCGCCGCGCCTGAACCGCATAGTAGCGGCAAAAGTCGACCGCCTCGCGCACTTCGGCGACGGCATCGGCGAGCGTCTTGCCGGCCTCGCGAATGGCGATCGCCATCAGTTCGGGCGTGTTTGCCTCGAACAGGTCGGCCGCCCGTTCGAGGAACGCCGCCCGGTCCTCGACCGGCCGGTCGCGCCAGGCGGGGAACGCCTTCTCGGCAACGTCGAGCGCAGCCGCGACGTCCGCTTCGTCGGCCTCCTGGACACCGCCGACGACCCGGGCACGGTCGGCCGGGTCGGTGATGTCGCCGAGCCGCGTCAGCGCTTCGCTACCGTCGACGATCGGTCCGGCGCTCCACCCCGCGTCGGCGAAGCCGGTCAATTCTTCGGCCAGCCCGCGCAACGACCGCTCGTCGGTGAGGTCCACGCCCATCGAATTAAGACGCCGTGGTGCATAGATCTGACGCGGCAAGGGTATCCTTGGGTGGGGCTTGTGCTGCAGCGCCGCCACCTCCTCGACCGGATCGCCGGTGATCTTCTCGAGCGGAACCGATTCGTCCATGATCCGGTTGACGAACGACGTGTTGGCGCCGTTCTCCAGCAGGCGGCGGACGAGATAGGGCAGCAGCTCCTTGTGGCCACCGCAGGGGGCATAGACACGGACCGGAACGCCATACTTCTCGGGCGCGATGAGTTCGTCGTGAAGGTGCGCGCTCATGCCGTGCAGGCGCTGAAACTCGAAATCACGATAGTCGCCGGCGAGTTCGAGAACGACCGAGGCGGTTTGGGCGTTGTGGGTCGCGAATTGAGGATAGATCGCGTCCGTGCACTCGAAGGCCTTGCGGACGCAGGCGATATAGGACAGGTCGGTCGATGCCTTGCGGGTGAAGACCGGATAACCGTCCTCGCCGGCTTCCTGCGCGCGCTTGATCTCGGTGTCCCAATAGGCGCCCTTGACCAGGCGCACCATGAACCGGCGGTCGCTGCGCCGGCCCAGGTCGGCCAGCCAATCGACGACGTGAAAGGCGCGCTTCTGATAGGTCTGCAAGGCAAGGCCGAATCCATTCCATCCGGCAAGTTCGGGATCGGCGGCGAGCGCCTCGATGATGTCGAGCGACGGCTCGAGACGATCGGCTTCCTCGGCATCGACGGTGAGGCCGATGCGCCCCTGCTTGGCCTTGATCGCCAGTGCCTTGAGGCGCCCGAGGACGTTGCTCATCGTGCGCCGGTGCTGGGCGAATTCATAGCGCGGGTCGAGCGCGGACAATTTGACCGACAGGCCGGCTCCGATAATCGGGTCCTTGGGGTTGGTGGCGGCGATGGCGTCGATCGCCTTCGCATAGGCGTCGAAGAATTTCTCCGCATCGGTGTTGGTGCGCGCGGCCTCGCCGAGCATGTCATAGGAGAAGCGGTAGCCCTGTTTCTCGTAGGAGCGGGCGCGATGCAGCCCTTCCTCGATGGTCTCGCCCATGATGAACTGCCGGCCGAGGATGCGCATCGCCTGACGAATGGCCTGGCGGATAATCGGCTCGCCGGTGCGTCCGAGCAATCCGGTCAGGGTCGTGCGCAGGTCGTGCTCGGAGCTGTCCTTTGCCGCCAGCAGGCTTCCGGTCAGCATGAACCCCCAGGTCGACGCGTTGACAAACAGCGACCCGCTGTGGCCGAGATGCCGCCCCCAATCGGCCGATGTGATCTTGTCCTGGATCAGCTTGTCGACGGTTTCATCGTCGGGCACCCGCAGGAGCGCCTCCGCCAGACACATCAGCACGATACCTTCATGGCTGGACAGTTCGTACTCGTGCATGAAGGCCTCGACGCTGCCCTCGCTCGGCCGTGCCCGTACCGCGCGCACCAGGGCTTCGGCCCGGTCGGCGATGCGCGTCCGGGCATCGCCGGAAAACTGTGCATAGGCGAGGAGCCGCTCGACCATTTCGGTTTCGTCCAGCCGATAGGCGGCGGCAACGGACTGGCGCAGGTCCGAGCGTTCCGGCAGCTCATAGTCAAAGATCATTTCATACTCCCGCTAATTCCTGGCCGCCGCCGTGCCCGGCGGCCGTCCCCTAACCATGTACCACGCAAACCGCCTCGACGGCGCGCTGCCATCCACCCAACAGGTTTGCCCGACGATCGGTGGTCATCGCCGGGTCGAATCCGCGGTCCAATCGCCACATCCGTTCGGCGGCGGTCAGATCGGCAAACCAGCCGACGCCGATCGAGGCCAGGATGACCGCACCGAGAGCGGTGGTTTCGGTGACGACCGGCCGCTCAACACGAACGTTCGCGATGTCGGCAAGGAAGCCGAGCATCCACGAATTGGCCGCCATGCCGCCATCGACCCGCAAGGCGAGCGGCGGCGCGGCGCCGTCGGCGGTCATCGCGGCCAGGACATCATAGGTCTGAAAGGCGGCGGCTTCGAGTGCCGCGCGAACCAGCTGAGCGGCACCGCTGTTCTGGGTCAGGCCGACGATCGCGCCACGGGCCGCCGCATCCCAGTGGGGGGCGCCCAAACCCGCGAATGCGGGCACGAGGTAGACATCGCCCGTATCGGCAAGCGATTCGGCAAGCGCCTCGGTGTCGGCCGCGTCGCCGATCACGCCGACACCGTCGCGCAGCCATTGCACCGCGGCGCCGGCGACGAAGATGCTGCCTTCGACCGCATAATGGCAATGATCGCCGACCCGGAAGGCGACGGTGGTCAGCAACCGGTTTTCGGACAGCACGGGATCGGGCCCGGTGTCGAGCAGGATGAAGGCACCGGTGCCGTAAGTCGCCTTGATCATACCGGGTCGGATGCAGGCCTGGCCGATGGCCGCCGCCTGTTGGTCGCCGGCGATGCCGCAGATCGGCACGGCCCGTCCCAGAATCGATGGCTCGGCAAAACCAAAATCCGACACGTTGGAACGAACCTCGGGCGCCATGGCCAACGGGATATCGAAGAGCTCGAATAAATCCTCGTCCCAGTTCAGCCGACGAATATCGAACAGCAGCGTACGAGAGGCGTTGGTCACGTCGGTCGCGTGGACCTCGCCGCCCGTCAGGTGCCATAGCAGGAAGCTGTCGATGGTGCCGAAGGCGAGTTCGCCCCGGCGCGCCGCGGCGCGCGCGCCGTCGACCGAATCGAGCAGCCATGCCAGCTTGGTGGCGGAAAAGTAGGGGTCGGCGACAAGACCGGTCCTCATCCGTAGCGTATCTTCGTGGCCCTCTTCGCGCAGCGCATCGCAGGCCCTCGCGGTCCGCCTGTCCTGCCACACGATCGCATTGTGGATCGGTCGGCCGCTGGCCCGCTCCCACACCACCACGGTTTCGCGTTGGTTCGCGATGCCGATTGCGGCGATGTCGTCGGCCTCGAGGCCGGCATCGCTGACCGCCGCGCGGCAGGTCGTCACACTATCCTGCCAGATTCGATCCGGGTCGTGCTCGACCCAGCCGGGATGCGGGTAGATTTGCGGCAGCTCGATCTGGGCGCTACCTCGCGGCAGACCGTCGGCGCCGAAGACGATCGCGCGGCTGCTGGTGGTGCCCTGATCGATGGCGAGAAGGAAGTCTGGCATTATCCGAATAGCCGTGCTGACGCCCGTGACAGTATCGCAGTTTGCCGGGAGCGACGAGGAACTTGGAACTAGCGACAGACTCCATCGGGCCGCATGTCGAAGTGGAAGTGAGTATAGTGCATGGCGTCGTAGTCGGGGCCCAGCACCGAGCCGAAAAGACGGCAGGCGCCGCGATGCACCTCCCTCAGAAACCCGCCTTCGGGTCCGTCCGACTCCCAGTTCTGTCGCGAGACCCGGACGCGCGTCCCGTCCCCGAATCGAAACCCGACCATATCCATCGCGTTAGCGCGGGCGTGCTGGCTCCGCGGCCCGGCCGTACGGAAACCGACGTTGCGGCAATCGTAGGTGCCGGAGTGGTCGATCCCGACGACGCGCTGGCCGAAATGGCGCTCGGCGGCCGGCTGGAGGATTTCGCGCTGGAACATATAGAGCCCCGCCGCCAGCCCGCAGGTCGCGGCGAAGTCGTCGCTGTAAGTGATATCGGCGCCGACAACCTCGACGCCGTTCTCGATACCGCACCCCTCCTCGATGGGGATACCCGGATGCGGCGAAAAGGCCAATTCGCTTACCGACAGCGCAGCGAGACAGATTTCCGGCTCTTCGTGGAGCCGGCGCAACTTCATCCGGGTGAACGGACCGACCGCGCCGTCGAGCCGGACGATGGTAAACGGGTTCCATTCGGGCGGCAGGGTCAGCTTGCCGAAATAGAGTGCGACAGCGGCGACCAGGAAGACGCCGTAGATCAGGATGAGAACGTAGAGTCTCGCACCGCGCATCGCCGTTCGCGACCGCTCATGATTTTTCGAGGTAAGACCTTTTTACACGATTTCGTGGCGACAACGTGACGCCGGCCCAACGGACCCTCGGAAAGCGATACAGGGCATTGGTGGGGCCGGGGCTTGTTCCGATCATTATGAAACAGTATCCTATTTATCGATCAGTTATTTGTATCGATTCCAGTTCAGGAAAGCCCGACAGATGACCGCCGACACTACCGCCGACATGGCCACGCCGGCCGCCGTTCCGCCCGGCGACGCTCAATCCGCGCCCGACCCCGAAGCGATCCTGTACGGCGCGACCGAGCCGCCGCCGTTTCCGGACGACAACATTTTTCCCATCGAATGGCACGTCGAGACGCCGAAATTGATGAAGGTGTACGAGAGTGCGCGGCGTCAAACCTGGACGCCGCCGGAATTGCCGTGGGATACGCTGAACCCGGACGATTTCACCCTCGACCAGCGCTATGCCATCGCCTACTGGTTCGGCTTGCTGTCGGTCTTCGACAGTTCGGGCCCCGCGGTCTTCGCCCGAGCCATGATCCGCACCTACGAGAAGCATGAGGAAGACCCGGTGCGGAAATGCTTCTTCCTGATCACCCGCGACGAAGTCAACCACGACGAGGTATGCCAGCGCGTGATCGAAAAACTGACCCCCGGCGGACCGCTCGGTTACGAGCCCCAGACCACGCTCAGCAAGCTCGCCCAGAACAACGTCAAATGGTACTTCCGCAACGGCACGCGGTATTGGGAGGGCTACAAGAAGGGCATCCATAAATACCCCCTGCAAATCCTGTTCACCTCGTTCCTGATGGGCGAGATCGCGTCCTCGACGCTGTTTCAGACCATGCATCAGCAGACGACGATCCCGGTGATCAAGGAAGGCTTTCGCAAGGTCGGCCAGGACGAGGCGCGGCACCTGCGCATTTGCCTGACGCTGCTCCAGAACATCTTGCCCCAGGCGACCGACGAACAGAAGGCGACCATCACCAAGCAGATCCGCGCCGGGTTCGTGTTCCTGTCCGGTATCCTCTATGAGCCGCCAGAGCAGTTTTGGGAACTGCCGGAAACGTGGCGGCCGGCCCATCGCCTGCTCGAGGACGCCGCCCGCTCCGCCGGCCTCGGCATCCTCAGCCTGGCGGCCCGCGAGGAGAATTGGCGGACCGCCCTATTGCGGCTCAAGGGCCTGATCGATCCCTACGGGATTGCGTTTCCGGCGATCCCCGAGATCGGCATCGACGGCGAATCGGTGGCCTTCGATCCCGATGACATCGTGCCGGTGTTTTAGAGCTCCAAAGCCGTAGAGCGGGCCGATTGGGCGTGCTAGCTTTCCAGCCCGCCGTCATTCGATCATCCGGGGAACGGCTCCGCCACAACTTCAAGAGGTGCCCTATGGTCCCGCATATGAGAGCCCGCGCGGCGCATGCCGTTAGACCATTCCTCGCTATGATGCTCTGCCTCGGCCTCGTCGCCTGCGGCAAGGCCAAGGTCGAGTCGGAGCAGATGATGCAGGCTCCGGATACGCTGCCGCGGCCGGACGTCGTGCTGGTCTACGACTTCGCCTTCGCGCCCGATCAAGTCACGCTCGACAAGGGCATTCTGCCGCGGATCGGAGAATTGATCGACAGCTCGTCGCGCAGCGACCAGGAACTGGCGATCGGCAAGGAAGTCGCAAGCGCCCTGGCGACACAGTTGGTCGAGGATATCAACGGCATGGGCCTGTCTGCCAAACGGGCCTCCGGCCTGCCGCCGTTCGGCGGCACGACCTTGGTCGTCCGCGGCCAATTGCTGTCGATCGACGAGGGCAACCGCACAGAGCGCACGATCATCGGCCTCGGCGCCGGGCGCACCGACGTCGAAGCCGCCGTGCAGGTGTTTCAGTTGACCTACGGCGAACCCCAGGAAGTCGAGCAGCTCAAGGTCGAGTCGGAGAGCGGCGACAAACCGGGTGCCGCCGAAATGGGCGGTGTCGGCGCATTAACCGGTCGGCTGGCGACTTCGCTCGCGATCAGCGCCGGCACCAGCGCGGCGGACGAGGCGTGGCACGCCAACGTCGATGCCGACGCCAAGCGGCTGGCCGACAAGGTCGCCGAGCAGCTCAGGCATTTCTTCGCCGAACAGGGATGGGTCGCGGCGGCTTCCTGAGCCGGCGCACGTCAAGCCTGGATTCGCCTGGGCGGTCAGTTCCTAGACGTGAAACGATTCGCCGCAGCCGCAGCGGCCTTTTTCGTTGGGATTGGTGAAGACGAAGCCGGACTGCATCTTGTCTTCCTGGTAGTCGATCTCGCTGCCGATGAGGAATAGGGTCGCGGTCGGCTCGACCACGATGGTCACGCCATCCTGCTCGATGACAATATCGTTGTCGCGGATTTCGTCGGCATAATCGACCTTGTAGCTGAGGCCCGAGCAGCCGACCGACTTGACGCCGATACGCAGCCCGATATGAGGTGTATCGGCCTTGGCCAGAATGGCACCGACGCGCGCCACGGCGGCGTCGGTCAGCGATACGATATTCGAATGTTCGGCCATCTCTTTCCTCGGTACCTAGAGCTTGATCGGCTCACATCGAAGACGTGTGAGCCGTGAATCAAGCTCTACACTATTGAATGAGAGCAAGATTCACGTTTCAGGCTGAGTCGACCTGAAACGATCTTGCTCTAGACCAAACCCAATTCCAGCTTCGCCGCGTCCGTCAGACGATCCTGGGTCCACGGCGGATCCCATACCAGACGAACCACGACTTCGCCAACTCCTTCGGCGGCGGCCAACGCGTCGGCCACCATTTGCGGCATTTCCCCGGCGACCGGGCATCCCGGCGCGGTCAACGTCATCTCGACCGAGACCGATCCGCGCGGACCCGGCTCCATGCTATAGATAAGGCCCAAATCGTAAATGTTAACCGGAATTTCCGGATCGTAGACCGTTTGCAGGGCCTCGATCAGGGCGCTCTCGGAGGCGACCGCCGCACCTTCCTCGAGAGGCGCGCCGGCGCGGCCGACGATGTCCTCGCTGCCGCTGCCGAACCCGGGCATGAAATCGCGCAATGTCTTAACCGGATCGGTCATCGACTTCGTCCTATTCGGTGCTGACTTCGCGCTCGCCATGCAGGGCGGCGTGCATCGTATGCCAGGCCAGAGTCGCACATTTGACCCGCATCGGGAACTCGCGCACCCCGGACAGTACCTGCAGGCTGTCCATTTCGTCCTCGAGCCCATCCGGCGGCGCCGCGGCCGCGTCGTCCGTGCAGAGATGATGGAAGGAGTCGAACAAACGCTCGGCGTCGGCAACCGGCTTGCCCTTGACCAGCTCCGTCATCATCGACGCCGAGGCCACCGATATGGCGCAGCCGCGCCCTTCAAAGGCGAGGTCCTTGACGATGCCGTCCTCGACTTCGAGATAGACCGTCACGTTGTCCCCGCACAACGGGTTGTGTCCGTCCGCCTTGTGATTGAACGGCTCGAGCGGGCCGTAATTGCGCGGCCTCTTGTTGTGGTCGAGAATGACCTCCTGATAGAGTTCCCGAAGTTCCGACATCAGCCGAATATCTCCCGCACTTTGGCCAGGCCAGCGACCAGGGCGTCGATGTCCTCGATCGACGAATAGACGCCGAGCGAGGCGCGCGCCGTCGCCGTCAGCCCGAACCGGTCCATCACCGGCTGCGCGCAATGATGGCCCGAACGGATGGCGATGCCCTCGCTGTCGAGAACGGTGCCGACATCGTGGGCATGAACGCCCTCGACGATAAACGACATGACGCTGAGCTTGCGCTGCGCGGTGCCGATGAGCCGCAGCCCCGGCACCCGGGCCAGGCGGTCCATGCCGTAGGCGAGCAGCTGGGCTTCGTTGGCAGCGATCCGTTCGGGGCCGATCGCCGATACATAATCGAGGGCGGCGCCGAGACCGATGGCGCCGACGATATTGGGCGTGCCCGCTTCGAATTTGTGCGGCAGGTCGGCAAAGGTGCTTTTCTCGAAAGTCACCGTGCGAATCATTTCGCCCCCACCCTGGTAAGGCGGCATCGCGTCGAGCAATTCGGCGCGGCCGTAGAGCACGCCGATGCCGCTCGGTCCGTAGACCTTGTGCCCGGTGAAGACGTAGAAATCGCAGCCGATGTCGCGCACGTCGACCGGGATATGCGGCACCGCCTGCGAGCCGTCGATCAGGGTCACGATGCTCCGCTCCCTGGCCATCTGACAGATCTCGTCGACCGGGACCACGGTACCGAGCGCGTTCGACACATGGGTCACCGCGATCATCTTGGTGCGCTCGGTGACCAGATCGGCGAAGGCCGCCATGATCAGGTTGCCGTCGTCGTCGATCGGCGCCACCCGAAGCACGATGCCGGTCTGCTCGCGCAGCAGCTGCCATGGCACGATATTCGAGTGGTGCTCCATGTGGGTGATGAGTACCTCATCGCCTTCTTTGAGGAATTTCCGGCCGTAGCTCGCGGCGACCAGATTGATGCCCTCGGTGGTGTTGCGGGTGAAGATGATCTCTTTCTCGCTGGCCGCATTGAGGAACCGCTGCGCCTTCTTGCGCGCCGCCTCGAAGGCGTCGGTGGCGAGGCCGCTGAGCCGGTAGGCGCCGCGATGAACGTTGGCGTACGCGGTCTCGTAGGCGGTCGAGATGGCGTCGATCACTTGGCGCGGTTTCTGCGCGCTGGCGGCACTGTCGAGAAAGACCAGGTCCTTGCCGTACATTTTTTCCGCGAGGATCGGAAAATCGGCACGGATCGCGCTCACGTCGAGCGGCGCCGAGTCCCGGTCCCGTGCCTGCACCGTTTCGGTCATGGTTGGTGCTCCCGTCGGACGGCGGCCAGCCAGTCCTCGAACGCATCCCGAAAATAGTCGTGCGCCGTGCCGAAACCGATGTGATCGATGAGGTCGCCGATGAACGCTTCGACCAACAGATCGCGGGCGCGGCCTTCGTCGATGCCGCGCGCGCAGAGATAGAACAACGCCGATTCGTCGATATCTCCGACCGTCGAGCCATGGCTGCAGCGCACGTCGTCGGCCAGGATCTCCAGCTCCGGTTTGCTGTCGGCCTGGGCGTCGGCCGAAAGCAGCAAATTGTTGTTGAGCTGATGGGCATCGGTCTTCTGGGCGTCGGGCCACACGCGAATCTTGCCTTGGAAGGCACCGCGGGACTTGTCGTCGAGGACGCTCTTATAGGTCTCGCTCACGGTCCCGTTGGATTTCAGGTGATCGACCCGGGTCCAGTTATCGTGGTGCTGGCGGCCGCGGCCGAGATAGGCGCCATTGAGCCGACAATGGACATGCTCGCCGTCGAGCGCCACCCGGACCTCGTTACGGGAAAACGCCGAGCCGATCGACAGCACGAAACTGTCGTAGGCGGCCGCCGTATCGAGGTGGGCCAGGGTGGTGGCGATGTGAAACGCAGTCGCCGCTTCGGCCTGCAGGCGATAGTGGCGGATATGGGCGTCCTTGGCGGCAAAGACCTGGGTCACCGCGTTGGTCAGATAACTCGTCTCGCCGACCGCGGCATAGGTTTCCACGATCAGCGCCGAAGCCTCTTCCTCGGCGATGATGATATTCCGCGGCTGGGTCATGCGGTCGTTGCTGTCGGTGGCGGTCAGATTGATGATGTGGATCGGCAACTCGGCCGCCGATTCTCGCGCCAAATGAATGACGATGCCGTCGGTCGCAAAGGCCGTATTCATCGCCACCATGGCGAACGGCCGCTCGTCGCGAACGCCCGACAGCCGGTCTTCGGTCAGATCGGCGGTCTTCGTGAGCCAGGGCTGCAGGCGTTCTGGATTTTCGGCGATCGTTGCGGCAAGGCTCTTGACGGTGACACCGGGCGGCAGCGCCGCCAACTCGGAAAGATCTTCCCGCAGCCGGCCGTTGACGAAAACAACGCGGTAGGACTCGGCCGGCATCGCCGCGCGGTCCAATGTCCGGCGAAGGTCGGCGGCGGTCGTACCGGCAAGCTCGAAACGGGTTTTGGCCAGCGGGCCGAGCGCCGCATATTTCCATTCTTCGACCCGGGGCGAGGGAAAGCCGTCCCGCACGAACTGCCGGATGGCGCCGTCGCGCATTGCTGCGAGCCAATCGAGCTCGGCGCCGGGAAGTTCGGGCGCGGATTGCGCAAAGAGTTGTTGATAATCCACCGCGGTCATACTCGGTCTTTCCCCGGCTTCAGGCGGCGCTGTCGTATTCGGCATAGCCATTTGCCTCGAGCTCAAGCGCCAGCTCGCGTCCGCCGGATTTCACGATCCGTCCCTTGGCCAGAACGTGGACATGGTCGGGAATGATATAGTCGAGCAGGCGTTGGTAGTGGGTGATCACGAGCATCGCCCGGTCGCTGCCGCGCATCGCATTGACGCCATCGGCGACGATCTTGAGGGCGTCGATGTCGAGGCCGGAATCGGTCTCGTCGAGAATCGCGAGCCGCGGCTCCAGCATGGCCATCTGGAGCACCTCATTGCGTTTCTTCTCGCCGCCGGAGAAGCCGACATTGACGCCACGGCTGAGAAATTTCTCATCCATGTCGAGTTCCTTCATCTTGGCCCGGGCAGCCTTGAGAAACTTCACCGCGTCAAGCTCGCTCTCGCCATTGGCGCGACGGACCGCATTGACCGCCGTGCGCAGGAACGTCGACGTCGCCACGCCCGGGATTTCGACCGGGTACTGGAAGGCGAGGAAGACGCCTTTCTGGGCGCGCTCGGCGGGATCAAGGTCGAGCAGGTTCTCACCGTCGTAGGTGACCTCGCCTTGGGTGACGACATAACCCTCGCGTCCGGCGAGCGCATAGGACAGCGTGCTCTTGCCGGACCCGTTGGGACCCATGATGGCGTGCACCTCGCCCGCATTGATGGTGAGGTCGAGGCCCTTGAGGATTTCCTTACCGTCCACGGCGGCATGTAGATCGCGTATTTCAAGCATGGGTGATCATTAATCTCCGCGCTGGGGGTTTGTCGTCGAAGCGGTCAGCCGACCGCGCCCTCGAGGCTGATACCAAGCAGTTTCTGAGCCTCGACGGCGAATTCCATCGGCAGTTTCTGCATCACTTCCTTGCAAAAGCCGTTGACGATCAGGGACACCGCCTCTTCGTCGGACAGGCCGCGCTGGCGGCAGTAAAACAATTGATCGTCGCTGATCTTCGACGTCGTCGCTTCGTGCTCGACCCGCGCGCTGCGATTCTTGACCTCGATATAGGGCACCGTATGGCCACCGCATTTGTCACCGATCAGCAGCGAATCGCATTGGGTGTAGTTGCGCGCCCTGTCTGCTCCGCCCAGGACCCGCACCAAGCCGCGGTAGGTCTGTTGCCCGCGGCCGGCCGAGATCCCCTTGGAGATCACTGTGCTGCGGGTGTTCTTGCCGATGTGGATCATCTTGGTGCCGGTGTCGGCCTGCTGAAAGTTGCTGGTCAGCGCCACCGAATAGAACTCGCCGACCGAATCGTCGCCTTGCAGGATCACGCTCGGGTATTTCCACGTGATCGCGGACCCGGTTTCGACCTGGGTCCATGAAATGCGCGATCGCGCGCCGCGGCAGGCGCCGCGTTTGGTGACGAAATTGAAGATTCCGCCGCGCCCTTCCTTGTCGCCCGGGTACCAGTTCTGAACCGTCGCATAGCGAATCTCGGCGTCCTCGAGGGCGACCAGCTCGACCACCGCCGCATGGAGCTGGTGCTCGCTCCGCATGGGCGCCGTGCAGCCTTCGAGGTAGCTCACATAGCTACCCTCGTCGGCGATGATGAGGGTGCGCTCGAACTGTCCGGTCTCCGCCGCGTTGATGCGAAAATAGGTGGAAAGCTCCATCGGGCAGCGAACTCCCTTCGGGATGTAGACGAAGGAGCCGTCGCTGAAGACGGCGGAATTCAACGTGGCGTAAAAGTTATCGGCATACGGAACGACGCTGCCGAGGTACTTCCGCACCAGCTCCGGATGATTGGCGACCGCTTCCGAGATCGAACAGAAGATGACGCCGACTTCCTTGAGCTTTTTCTTGAATGTCGTCGCCACCGAAACACTGTCGAAAACGGCGTCGACCGCGACGCCCGCCAGCATTTCCTGCTCCTTCAATGGAATACCAAGTTTTTCATAGGTCTCGAGCAACTCGGGATCGACTTCCTCGAGGCTCTTCGGCTTCTCCGTCTGTTTCGGCGCGGCGTAATAGTAGGCGTCCTGAAAATCGATCGGCGCGTAGCGGACATTCGCCCATTTGGGCTCTTCCGAGGCCGACTTCAGCCACAAATCGAACGCCTTCAACCGCCAATCCAGCAACCATTGGGGCTCTTCCTTTTTGGCCGAGATAAAGCGGACGATATCGGTGTTGAGCCCTTTGGGCGCGAATTCGGACTCGATATCGGTGAAGAAGCCGTACTTGTAGTCCCGACCCGAGACTTCGTCGACTGTCTTGAGGGTTTCAACAGAGGCCGCCATTTTGAGTAATTCTCCCGCCGTAAGGCCCGATAACGCAGTCGCTTAGTTGGTCGCCACGGAACGGGCCATCGTGGCGCGTTCACGCGGAACGGCGATCGGCGCCGGGGCCGTCAATTCGGCCAAGGTCACCTCACCCAGGGCCCGCCGAATGGCCTCATTGATCCGATGCCAATGGGTACTCGACGGGCAAAACGCCTCGACGTCGCACATCCCGGGACCCTGTTCCACGCATTGGGTAAGGGCGATCGGTCCATCGACCGCGGCGATGATGTCCTCGACCGTAATATCGCATGAATCCTGCGCCAACCGGTAACCGCCTTGCCGCCCGCGCACCGATTCGAGCAGGTTCGCGCGGGCCAAAGTGGCAAGAATCTTACTCACCGTCGGTGCCGGAAGATGGGTGCTGTCCGAGAGGTCATGCGCAGTGTGAATATCGTCGGCAGTGCGTGCCACTTGCGTCATCAGCAGCACCGCGTAATCCGACAGTCGGCTCAATCTGATCATTTGCCTGGCCTCAATCGAAACAGGCCGCAAACCCGCAAGTTTGCTCGTCGCCTGCAATCAAGACTAATTTAGTCTTGTTAGCTCACCAATCAAGACGATTTCGGTCATATTTGACGCTTTGTCGGCGCGGCGAAACGACGCAGCGGCGCGAAGAAAAAGGGCGCCGCATGGCGGCGCCCCTATTCCAGGTAATGACTATGAGACCTCCGCTCAGAGATTGCCCTTCTCCGACTGGTCGTAGATATAGCCGGCTCCCGCGCCAACCGCGCCTCCGATAGCGGCACCGCAAGCGATGCATCCGCCGGTCAGAGCCGTGCCCGCGGCACCGACGCCTGCGCCGATGGCACCGCCGGACAGCGTCCGCTGTTCGGTTTGGTTGAGACCGGAACAGGCCGAAAGGCCGATCGCGGCCGCCAACATCAATGGTATCGCGTTGCGTTTCATGGAAACCTCCAAATATTCTATTGGCCACCAATTGTGCGGGGACCATGGCACGACATGGCGACGAGCGATGCGAGCGCAATCTCTGACACGTTAATGTCACGGCGATCGGCGATCTTGTCCCACGCCGCCCCCAATTCGATTTCCGTCTTATTTTCAGCCAGTTACGCGAGATCGCCAACGGCATCATGACGCGATGCCATGCCAGCCATGCAACCGCGTACCGGGCGCCGCGCAGCACGATGACATTTGCCTTGGCAGGCCATACATTCCGCGTAAAATAGCGGCCGACTGGTAGGCCCTACCTACGGCCACTTTGAATTCCTATATGAACGAACTAACAGTGCCACGATTTCAAACTCGTAGGAGCTAAGACACGACATGACGGGAACTGGAGCACGTTTGTTGGTGCGGCGGAGCTTGGTCGCCATGGTGTTTGCATTCGCTGCCTCTGCGCTTCCAGCGCAAGCCGAGGAAACCGCGGGTCAATGGGTATCTGAGCTCGGAACCAAGGTCGTCGAGGTCCTGAAAGCAACCAATGACCAACCCAAAGAACGGCAATCGGAATTGGAGGCGATTTTCCTCGATTCATTCGATGTCCCCTTCGTTGCGAAGTTCGTCACCGGCCGCTATTGGAAGAAGGCAACACCGGGCGAGCAACAGGACCTCATGGAGCTGCTGCCCGAATATGTTGCGACCATCTATGCCGGTGTATTTGCAGGCTATGACGGCAACGGCTTCAAGGTCGTCAAAGAGCGAAAGAGCACAAACGGGACCTATGTCCAGGGGCTGATCCAGCGCAACGATGGTCCCGATGTCGCTGCTGCCTTCGATATCACCAAGCCGAATGGGAGATTCCTGATCATCAACACCGAGGTCGAAGGCGTTAGCCTGCTGGTGACCAAACGCTCGGAATTCGCCTCGGTCTTGTCGCGCGAGGGCTTGGCAGGCCTGATTTCGCGCATGAAAGATGTGTTGGCCAAGAGTTCCGCGTAAGCCGTCGGGGCGGTGACGTTTGAACGAGAATTGCACATCCGCATGGGCGGCGGATGATGTTGCCTGGAGACCGCAGGATGCGGTGTTCCGATTTGAAGAAATCTTTGCCGGCGTAGTCGAGCGCTGCGGAATTGAGCGGATCAACGATTAAAATCTATTTTGGATCAAGCAAAACCACGCCTTCTGAAAGCTATTAGCGACTCATCATTGTTGAGTCGCTAACGTTGACTTGCCTTTGGTTTATGGTAAGCACTCTTGTGGGGGGGCGTCTTTCCCATTGTTATATGACGGACCATGCTGACACCGACGCCGACGACAAACTCGAACCTTCCGTTTGAAATTGCGCCTTTCGATACCTTGACCGATGGTCTCGACTATGCTGCGCGAGGCTCGACGGGATGCAATTTCTATTCCTTCCGCGGCGAATTCGTCGAAGGCCTGACCTACCGCGAAGTGCGGGACCGCGCGGTCGCATTGGCACAGGGTTTGGTTCGCTCCGGCCTGCCGAGAGGTGGACGGATGGCGATCATGGCCGAAACGATTCCCGATTTTGCCTGCTTTTTCTTCGCCTGCCAGTATGCCGGACTGATCCCGGTTCCGCTGCCCTTGTCGATGAATTTGGGCGGCAAGGATTCCTATGTGCAGCGGCTCAAGGGCCTGATCGACGGCGCCGGGGCGGTGGCGGCCGTCTCCTCTGCGGAGGCCATCGGCGATCTCAAGGAAGCGGTTTCCGAACTGTCGCTGGAACTGGTCGGAACGCCGGACGACTTCTACCGCCTGCCCGGCGATGGCGCGGATCTTCGGCCGTTCGACAAAGACGACCCCTGCTATATCCAATATTCGTCGGGCAGCACGCGTTTCCCGCATGGGGTCTTCATTTCTCAACGCGCCGCGGTCAGCAACAGTCGCGCTATCGCGCGACACGGCGTCTTCGCTCGCCCAGGCGACAGATGCGTGTCATGGCTGCCGCTTTATCATGATATGGGACTGGTTGGGTTCCTGTTCGTTCCGGTGCTGACGCAAGTCTCGGTCGACTACATCGCGACCGCCGATTTCGCGCGGCGGCCGCTGATTTGGCCCATGGTCATGTCGGCCAACGGCGCTTCGTTGTCGTTCAGTCCCACCTTCGGATACGACCTGTGTCGACGCCGGGCGGAAAATACATCGCTGTCCGGGTTTGACCTCAGCGCGTGGCGCGTCGCCGGCATCGGCGGCGACATGATCCGTGCCGACGTTCTCAGGCTCTTCGCCGACCGGTTCAGTGAATGCGGGTTCCGCGACACCGCCTTCCTGTCGAGCTACGGCTTGGCCGAGGCGACGTTGGCGGTCAGCTTCGCCGGCCTCGACGAACGCATCAAGGTCGATTGCGTCGACAAAATGGCTTATGCGCTCAGCAATCGCGCCGAACCGATCGCCGCAGACGCATCGCCGTCCTCGGCAAATACTCGATCGTTCGCGATTTGCGGGCGACCCATGCCCGGCTACCAGATCGAAGTCCGCGACGACGAGGCGAATGTTCTGCCCGATCGCCGCATCGGCCGCGTGTTCATTAGCGGACCGAGCATCATGTCCGGTTACTACAACGATCCCGGTGAGACCGCGCGCGTACTCCAGCCGGATGGCTGGCTGGATACCGGGGATATGGGCTACATGATCGACGGCTCGTTGGTCATTACCGGGCGCAGCAAGGATTTGATCATCCATAACGGTCGCAATATTTGGCCGCAGGACATCGAGTGGGCGATCGAGCGACTGCCCGGTCTGCGGAGCGGCGACGTTGCCGCCTTCTCAGTACCCGGGCCCGACGGCGCCGAGGCCGTCGTCGTCGTGGTGCAAAGCCGCAAGACCGACGCCGAGGCCAATCGGGAACTAAAGCGCGAAATTACCGCCATCGTGCGCTCGACCGCGGGTGTCGATTGCAAGGTTGTCCTGGTTCCGCCGCGCAGCATCTCAATGACATCGTCCGGCAAGATCAGCCGAGCCGGTGCGCGCGACAACTATCTTTCCGGCCTCTATGCGGAAGTCGCCCGCGACCGCGCCTCCGCGACCTCGCAAAACGCATCGATCGCCGAATAATTGGCATTTTCGCGGCGCGGTTTGCGGCGGCTTCGAATTTCGATGGGGTGGCATCGCCGAAATTCGTGTTTCTCGGAAGCTCGGACAGGGGATTGAGGTGAAATTGCCGTGACTGGGGTTGTGGCGGTGACCGGTGCAACCGGGTTCGTCGGCGGCTATATTGCACAAAGATTGAGCGACTCCGGGTGGACGGTCCGCGCCCTGACCCGTCGCCAAGGCGCCATCGATCATATCGCCGGCGCGATCCCCGTTGTGGGCGCGCTCGACGATCCGCCAAGCCTTCTCACGCTGGTCGAAGGGGCCGACGCCATCGTTCATTGCGCCGGTCTGATCAGGGGGACGGCGGCGGCGGCGTTCGAGGCCGTCAATGTCGCCGGAACCGCCAATTTGGCCGACGCGGCGGCGCTGCAGGGCGGCGTGACGCGGTTCATCCTGATCTCTTCGCTGGCGGCGCGTGAACCGTGGATTTCGCCATACGCGGCAAGCAAGAACAGGGCCGAACTGGCGCTGGCGGACCGGCCCGGAATTGCCGCATGGACCGCACTCAGGCCGCCCACAATTTACGGTCCGGGCGACCAGGCGACCTTGCTCTTGTTTCGCCAAATCCGCCGCGGGCTGGCTTTCTTGCCACGAACCGACGGTGCCCGAATTTCAATGATCCACGTCGAGGACCTGGCCACCGCCGTCGCGGCCATGCTCGGTGCCGAAATGCGAAGCGGCGCGATATTCGACATCCACGATGGATCGGAAGACGGCTATTCATGGGATACGATCATCGACACCGCGGCGCGGGTTCTGGCCAGAAAGGTCTTGCGCGTTCCCGTTCCACGCAAGGGCATGGAACTCGCCGCGGCGGCGAATTCCGCCTACTGCCTCTTGACCAAGCGTGCGCCTTTGATTACCCCGGACAAGGTACGCGAGCTATATCATGGGGACTGGGTGTGCCACGACAATTCACTAATCGACCACATATCGTGGCGCCCGACGATGCCGATTTCGGAGGGCTTCCGACACACGGTGGCTTGGTATCGGGAGGCGGGATGGTTATGATTCCGCTCGACTTGGCGCCGTACGACACCCAAATGGGCGGTGAAACTTAGGAACGACGGTCCACAGGACGGCCACGGCAGGAAACGAAGATGACCGATACCCATCACGGGGCACCCACCTCCAACGAATTGATCCAGGAAATCTGCGGTTACATGGCGCCGCTGAACAAGTCCGGTATCCCATTGAACGCCGATACCGACATCGCCGCCGATCTCGAGGTCGATTCGGTCTCGGTCATGGATCTGGTCATGACGATCGAAGATGCCTATGACATCATGATTCCGATGAATCGCCTGTCCGAGGTCAGGACTGTCGGCGATCTTACCGAGACCGTGCAATCGCTGATCGGCAAAGATTAGAAAATGGACCTTTTCGATAAATTCTCGGTGGTCGAGGGCCGACGCAACCAGTTGGCGGCGGCGGGCACAATACCATTCGGCGTGCGCATGGATCGCGTCCTTTCACCGACCGAGGCGATCATCAATGGCCGCGAGGTGATTCTTGCCGGCACCAATAACTACCTTGGACTGACCTTCCATCCCGAGTGCATCGAGGCCGCGATCGAGGCGCTGCGTGCCGAGGGCACGGGGACGACGGGTTCGCGACTGGCCAACGGCACCTATGCGCTGCACCGCGACCTCGAACAGGATATCGCGACGTTCATGAAGCGCCGCGGATGCATCGTCTTCACCACCGGGTACCAGGCCAATCTCGGCGTCATCCCGGCACTCGCCGGGACCGGCGATTACATACTGATCGATGCCGACAGCCATGCCAGCATTTATGACGGCTGCAAGCTGAGCGACGCGACGGTCATCCGATTCCGCCACAACGACGCCGATGATCTCGATCGCCGATTGCGGCGGCTCGATGGCGACGGCGGCAACAAATTGATAATCGTCGAGGGTATCTACAGCATGCTCGGCGATCGCGCGCCGCTGGCCGACATCGCGCGGGTGAAACGCGAGCACGGCGCCTGTCTATTGGTCGACGAGGCGCATTCGTTGGGCGTGCTCGGCGAAACCGGACGCGGCTTGGCCGAAGAGGCCGGCGTCGAGGACGATGTCGACGTGATCGTAGGAACTTTCAGCAAGAGTCTGGCCGCGATCGGCGGATTCGCGGTGTCCGACCACCCGCGCTTCGACCTCATCCGTTTCACCAGTCGTGCCTATATTTTCAGCGCATCGCCGTCACCGGCCAGCGTTGCCTCGGTGCGGGCGACGTTGCGGGTCATGGTGGCGTCGCCACATCTGCGTACCACGCTGGCCGAAAATTCGAAGGCCCTCCAGGGTGGCCTCAGCGCGTTGGGTTTCGACGTCGCCTCGCCGCCAAGCCCGGTCGTCGCGGTCAAGATCGACGAGCGGGACAAGGCGGTGTTTCTGTGGAACCGCCTGCTTGATTCGGGCGTCTACGTCAACCTGGCGATTCCGCCCGGGACGCCAAATGCGCTATCGCTATTGCGCTGCAGTGTATCGGCCGCCCACAGCAAGGCCCAAATCGACAAGATCTGTGAGATTTTCGAGACTGTCGGCCACGAAGCCGGGATTCTGCCCGCGCCCGGCGGCGCCGCGCCGCGCGCGGCGGCCCCGCGGGCTTGATCGCGGAGTTTCGTCATGGCCGCGAGCGACAATACGGACGATCGTACTGAACCATTGCGCGAGGACGACCGGGCGCGGCGCAACCGCGACTACCGGCTCGACCGGATTACCCTCGGCGAATTGACTCGCGCCTTTTTTACCTATCCGGCGATCCAGGCCTATATCGCGCTGACGATCGGTTTTGCCGTTCTGACCGTTTTTCTTGCCGACCGACTGTGGCCGATCGGACTTTCAATAGCGGCGACCGCGGTCGCCTATCCGCTCGCCTGGTACCTAGTCCACCGCTACATCCTTCACGGGACGTTCCTCTACAAGTCGCCCTATACGGCGGCATTGTGGAAACGAATTCATTTCGATCATCACCGCAATCCCAACGACCTGCGCGTGCTGTTTGGGGCGCTACCGACGACCGTTCCGGCCGTCATTCTGATCGTCGCACCGATCGGCTGGTTTATTGGCGGCCTGCCGGGTGCGACCGCCGCTCTGGCGACCGGCTGTTACCTCATTTGCTTTTACGAATTCTGCCATTGTGTTCAGCATTTGTCGTTCAAGCCGAGATCCCGTTTCTTGCGGCGCATAAAGAAGCGGCACCTCGCCCACCATTTTCATTACGAAAAAGCGAATTACGGGATCACCAATTTCCGCTGGGATGCATTGTTCGGCACCATCTACGACGATCCGCGCGAGGTGCCGCGCAGCCCGACCGTATTCAACCTCGGTTACACAGAGGAAGAAGCGAGGCGCTATCCCTGGGTCGCGCGGCTGACCGCCGCGCAGGGCTCCTCCCCGCCACGCCCGCGAGCCGGCTAGACCGCCCTTTCATGGCCGATGAAGCACAGGCAGTCGTCGTCGAAGCGGTAACCGACAAGTCCTCTCTCGACACCTTCATCCGCACCCCTTGGCCAATCTACGCGCACGATTCAAACTGGGTGCCGCCGCTCGTTCTCGAACGCCGCGACCACCTCGACCAGCGCAAAAACCCATTCTTCGACCACGCCGAGGCCGCGCTGTGGGTGGCCCGGCGCGGCCAGCGCGTCGTCGGCCGAATCAGCGCCCAAATTGATTCTGCCTATCTAAAGCTGCATCAGGATGCGACCGGACATTTCGGCCTGCTCGAGGCCGAGGACGACGCGCAGGTCTTCCAGGCCCTTACCGGGACCGCCGAGGCTTGGCTTCGTGACCGCGGGATGCGCCGGGTCCGCGGTCCCCTCAGCCTGTCGATCAATGACGAATCCGGACTCCTTGTCGACGGCTTCGACACGCCGCCGATGATCATGATGAATCATGCGCCGCCCTACTACGGCGCCCAATTGGAAGCCATCGGCTACGCCAAGGCGAAGGACCTCATCGCCTATATCTATGATTCCTTTGCGCCGATGCCGAAGGTCGCGGCGTCTCTCGTCGAGCGCGTGCGCCAGAGCCCCGAGGTGACGCTTCGTCCGCTGCGCAAGAAAAGCTATGACGCGGAACTCCACGCCATCCTCGACATCTTCAACGATGCCTGGGCCAACAATTGGGGCTTCGTGCCCCTCGGCGAAGCTGAGATGGCCCATATCGCGAAGGAAATGAAACCGTTGATTCGAGAGGATCTGGTCTGCATCGCGGAGATCGACGGCGTGCCGGCCGCGATGGCGGTAAGCCTGCCCAATCTCAACGAAGCCATCGCCGATCTCGACGGCGCGCTGTTGCCGTTCGGCTGGGCCAAGCTGCTGTGGCGGCTGAAGGTGGGGTCGCTCAAGACCGCGCGGGTCGCCCTGATGGGCATTCGTCAGCGCTTGCAGCAAACACCGATGGGCGGGGCGATCGCTTTCGCGGTCATCGATACGATCCGCCAAACCCACATGAAGAGCGGGATCGGCCAAGTCGAGCTGTCCTGGGTGCTGGAGGACAATACGCGCATGCGACATATGATCGAGGCGGTCGGCGGACAGCCCTACAAGACCTACCGGATCTATGAGCGGGACCTCACGGCGGAATAGGACAGATCGGCCGTTCCGTCTTGCGTTTGTCGACTGCCGTCCTATCTCTACAACAATGTCCACCGAAGAACGGGATCGAATCATGGCTACCGCGACATTTGGCGCCGGCTGTTTTTGGGGCGTTGAAGTGACCTTTCGGCAGATCAAGGGCGTCTCCGATGCCGCCGTCGGCTATTCGGGCGGCACTCTCGAAAATCCGAGCTATCAAGACGTCTGCACCGGCCGCACCGGACATGCCGAGGTGGTGCAGGTCGAATACGATCCCGAGCTTGTCTCCTATGATGCCCTGCTCGATGTCTTTTGGGGCGCCCACGACCCAACACAGGTCAACCGCCAGGGGCCCGATGTCGGCACCCAGTATCGCTCGGTCGTCTTTTATCACTCGCCGGAGCAGGCAGAGACGGCCCGCCGGTCGAAGGAAAAGCTGCAGCAGCCCGGCCGCTTCGCGCGGGACATCGCGACCGAGATCGCGCCGTTCGACAGCTTTAACCGCGCCGAGGAATACCATCAGCAATATCTCGAGAAACGCGGGCTTGCGGTCTGCCACGTCCCGGCCTGAGATTACCTGTCACGTTCCTCAACGGTCGTCGGTCAACCGATACCACGCAAAGGCGGCGCGTAGCGCCCAGCGCCGGAACGGGTCGGGTGGCAGGCGTGCCGGAAGCCCGACCAATGGCGCCGGCAGCTCCCGGTAGGCACTCGCCGGGCCGACGGCGAGTCGCGCCAGCATGCGCCCGGTCCACGGCGCCATCGCAACGCCGTTGCCGTGAAAGCCGTAGCCAAAGGTGATGCTGGGGTCGTCGTCGAGGCGGCCGATGGCGGGCGTCAGCCTGGCCGTCGCGCAAACAAAGCCGCGCCAGAAATGGGTGATCGGCACCTCCCGCCAAGCCGGGAAGACCTCGCCCAGGCGGCGCACCAACCAAGCCTTCATCCTCTCGCCATCGGCGGGCCGGCCGGTGGCGTCGCCGCGACCGCCGAACAGAAACGAGTTGTCCGGCAACATCCGGTAGTAGAACAGCAGCGATCGCGTGTTCGCCAGCGGGGTCTCGGTGCGCCACGACTGGGCGGCGAGTTCCTCGACGGTCAGCGGCCGCGTGGTGACGATGTTGGAAATCACGGGGATGAACCGTCGTCGCAAGGCCGGATGAAGGTCGTCGCGGGAAAAGCCGTTGGTGGCAACGATCACCCGACGCGCCCGCAACGTTCCCGCCTCCGTTCGAAGGATATGCGGGTTTCCGGTCTGCCATGACACGACGCGGCTGTGCGGGTGCAGGATTGCCCCGGCGCGGGCGGCCGCGCGAGCCAAACCGGCGACGAACTTCAACGGATGGAGGCCGAATCCGACGCCGATATGGAGGGCGCCGAACTGTTCGGCCGATTGATGCCCGACCTCGGCAAATTCATCGGCGTCGAGCAGACGGGCGGGAATCCTCAGCAAATCGCAATAGGCGTCCCGCATTTCCTGCAGATCTCGGGCCCCGGAAGGGCTGTGGGCGACCTCGAACTCGCCGTCGCCCTGGCGGTCGAGTTCGATTCCTTCGGTCTCGGACAACTCCTCGACCAACCCGACCGCCTCGACCTGGACGGCGTAGAACCGTTTGGTCTCTTCGAGCCCGTAGCGGCGGATCATCGCCGCGGCCGACAACTTCGAACCGCCGATACAACAAAATCCGCCATTGCGACCGGAAGCCCCCCATCCGATCGGCCCCGCCTCGAGCACCCGTACGTCGACGCCATGATCGCGTGCCAGATGCAGCGCCGCCGACAACCCGGTGAAGCCGCCGCCGATAACGGCGACATCGCAGCTATCGTCGGCGGTCAGCGGCGGATAAGTCTCCGGCGACGGGGCGGTAGCCTGCCAGTAGCTTTCGACCGGCGCGGTATCGTCGTACATCGAGGCATGAAAGGGCGTCGACATGGGGCCTTCGCGGTCAGGTGCAAAGATTTAGATATAGTCCAACGGCAGGGCGGTCGTGTCCTTTATGCATTCCATCGCGAAGTTGGAACTGACATCGGCGAAGGCGGCGACCTCGATCAACCGTTTGTAGACGGCGTCGAACCCGGCGATGTCGGGGACCACGACCTTGAGCAGATAGTCGATCTCCCCGCTCATGCGATAGATCTCGACGACCTCTGGAATCGCCGGCACGCGGGTGGCGAAGTTCTCCAGCCATTCCCGGTCGTGCCGATCGGTCTTGAGGCGCACAAAGACGGTCACCCCGACATTCAAGTGGGTTGGGTCGAGAAGCGCGACGCGCGCCCTGATCACACCGTCCCGTTCGAGGCGTTGAACGCGCCGCCAGCACGGGGTCGGCGACAGGTTGACCCGTTCGGCGAGCTCGGCCAGGGACAGCGTGGTGTCCTGCTGGAGCTGGGACAGAATTTTCCGGTCAATGCGGTCCATCGAAAAATATTCTAATTATTCACGATTCTAGGGATATTTTTCCACACTTACGGCGAAATGTTAAGATATTTGGAATCCTTCTTCCGCCGCTTTGGATTACAGTCGCCGCCATGATCAAGGACCTCTTCACAGACCATCCAGCCAGCGTCGGCGAGACCTACGGCGAACATTTCGTCGTCGCCAGCGGCTTCAGCCTGCGCTTGTTTACGGCGGCGATCGTGTGCGCCGTGCATGCGCTGTTGCCCTTCCTGTTCGAAAAGACCGGCAGCGGGATCATCACCGAGCTTCACTCGACGATGGTCACGAATCGCATCCGCGCCGGCGCCAAGGTTCCGGATGCGCCGCGACTGACGCCGACGCCGACGCTCGCCGACCGGTCACGGGCAGCGCTGCTTTAGGACTACCGCACGAGCGTGGCGCGCCGGCATCGGTGGACCCGCCGTCGGCCAAGCAGGATGGCCTCGAAATCGCCGGGAAAGAGCCGCGCAATAGCCGGCTCGAGGACGTTCAACCCTCCCGTATAGGTACCGAAGGCCGGCAGGATCAGCCGGGCCTCATCGCCGATGAAGCACGACTCGGTCAACCGCCGCGAGCGCACCTGCATCGACGCCTTGGGATGGAAATGGCCCGAGACCTCGCCATGGGCATTCCCGGCCTGGTGGCGAAAGATCAGTCCATCGCAAGCCCAACTGTCCATGCACCGCCCACCCCATGATCGCGGCGGCTCGGGATCGTGGTTGCCGCGAATCCAGATCCAGTCGAAGGCGCCGGTAAGCGCCTGCACGGTCGCCGCATCGCCATCGTCGGCACGACGCTCGGCGCCGTCGTCATCGAAACTATCGCCGAGGCAGACAACCCGCCGCGACCGGAAATGCTTCAACACCGCCATCAATCGTTTCAGCGTCGCCCGCGTATCGTAGGGCGGCAGGAAGCGTCCGTTCTCCGCCAGCCGCGATCCTTTCTCGAGGTGAAGGTCGGCCACGATCAGCGTGTCCTGATGAGGCCAATAGAGGGCCCCGGAGAGATCTGCGACGAACTTGGCGCCGTTGAGGGCGAGCGCAGCCGATCTCATGGAATGTGCCTGATTTCTCTTTTTATTTCAATACGTTGCATAATCACCCCAGGCGTTTGGCGGATAATCAAACTATTCGCTTTCGGCCCCCGAATCCAGGTCCCTCCCTGGCGGAGACCGGCGGCCCTTTGAATGAATCGCCGACTGTGCCAAAATGGCGTTCGCCGGTCGATCGGCTCACGAGGCGGACGCAATGGCAAGAAGGGGACTATCGAAGGTCCTGATCCTGGCGATCATTACGATATTCGCCGCGTCCTGCGCGGGCGACCCGACGGTGCGCGCCAAGGGCAGCCAATCCAAGCAGCGCGTTACTCTCGGACTGCCTTTCTGATCATCACAGCAATCGGTCCTGGGTCGGGCCAATGGCGTCTTCGATAAGCGCCCGGGCGCCTTCGTCCAGCAGGTCGTCGAGCGCCGAACCGTAAACTCCCTCGCGGCCGATATCGAGCAGTACCGGCACCGCCAAAGGCGATACCCGATCGAGTTCGCGGTGACGGATGCGTCCCCGCGTACGGGCCAACAACTGGCCGAGACGTGCAATGTCGGTGAGGCCGCCGGCGGCGTCGCCCCGGGTCGCGCGCAACAGCACATGATCGGGCTCGTGCCGGCGCAGGACATCGTAGATGATGTCCGCGTTGAAGGTGACCTGGCGCCGGGTCATTTCCTGATTGGGATGGCGCCGCTCGATGAGGCCGGCAATGACGGCGCAATTCCGGAAGGTGCGCTTCAGCATCGTCGATTCGTCCATCCATTCCTCGAGGTCGTCGCCTAGCATGTCCTCGTCGAACAGCGCCGCGACATCGCCGGGCGGTCTCAGGCTCCACACCGAAATCGCATAGTCGGAGGCGACGAAACCGAGCGGCCCGGCGCCCGACCGCTCCATGCGCCGGGTCAGCAGCATGCCGAGCGTCTGATGGGCATTGCGGCCCTCGAAGCAATAGGCGACGAGGAAATGCTTGCCGCCGCGGGGGAAGGTTTCGACCAGCAGGCCATCCGGCCGCGGCAGCTCCGAGCGCAGCCGTTGCAGGTCGAGCCATTCATGGACCGCGGGCGGCAGATCGCGCCATTGCCGCCGGTCGTGGAGGTTTGCCCGGACGCGGTCGGCAAGATGGGTCGACAGCGGCAGGCGACCGCCCATATAGGCCGGGATCTGCGGTTCGCCGCCGGCCGCCCGGGTGACTTCCGCGGTGGTCTCGCGAATGCCTTCGAAGCGCAGCAACTCACCGGAGAAAAAGAAAGTGTCGCCCGGCACCAGGCCCATGATGAAGTGCTCCTCGACCTGGCCCAGCACGCGGCCGCGCTTGAGTTTGACGCGGAGCGTGGGCGCCTCGACGATGACGCCGACGTTGAGCCGGTACTTGCGGACATGGGCCGGCCCGGCGATGCGATAGGTGCCGTCATCCTGGCGGATCAAACGCCGGTAGCGGTCGTAGGTCCGCAGCGCATAGCCGCCGTGGTCGACGAAATCGAGGACATCGTCGAAGTCCTTGCGGCTGAGGGAGGCATAGGGCGACGCGCGGACGATTTCGGCATAGAGGTCGTCGGGTCGAAACGGTCCGGCGCAGGCACGGCCCCAGACATGCTGGGCGAGCACATCGAGCCCGCCGGGGCGCGGCGGGTCGCCGTCGAGCTCATGGTTGGCGACCGCCGCCGTCGCCGCCTGGCACTCGAGAACTTCGAACCGGTTTCCCGGCACCAGAATGGCACGACTCGGTTCGTCGAGCCGGTGGTTGGCGCGGCCGATGCGCTGCAATAGGCGGCTGGCACCCTTGGGCGCCCCGACCTGCAACACCAGATCGACGTCGCCCCAGTCGATGCCAAGATCGAGCGACGAGGTCGCGACCACCGCGCGCAAATCGCCGCGCGCCATCGCCGCCTCGACCTTACGCCGCTGCGGCGCCGACAAGCTGCCATGATGAAGCGCGATCGGCAGCGTGTCTTCGTTGAGCCGCCACAAGGCCTGAAACATGATCTCGGCCTGGGCGCGGGTGTTGACGAAGACGATGGCCGTGCGCGCGGCCTTGATCCGGGCGTAGATGTCGGGGGCGGCATAGGCCGCCATATGGCCCGACCATGGCAATCGGTCGTCGGCGACCAGGGTCTCGATACGCGGCTCGGCACCGGCCTGCCCTTCGATAACCGCGACCGCCGGATCGTCGGCACGGCCGTGCGGCGACAGGAAGGCGGTGACCGAATCGGGCCAGGCGACGGTCGCCGACAGGCCGATGCGGCGGCAATCGGGCGCCAGCGCCGCAAGACGGGCGAGGCCGAGCGCCAGCAGGTCGCCGCGCTTGGTGCCGATCAGCGCATGCAGTTCATCGAGCACGACCTGACGCAGGTTCCCAAACATCCGCGGCGCCTCCGCATAGGACAGCATCAGGGCGAGGGATTCCGGCGTCGTCATCAGGATGTTGGGTGGGCGCCGCCGCTGCCGCTGCCGCTTGGATTGGGGCGTGTCTCCGGTGCGCGTTTCGAGCGTCACATCGAGTCCCATTTCCTCGACCGGCAGGGTGAGATTGCGGTGGATGTCGACGGCCAACGCCTTGAGCGGCGAGATGTAGAGGGTATGGAGGCCGGCGCGCGGTGCAGCGATCAACTCGCCGAGCGTCGGCAGGAACCCGGCCAGCGTCTTACCGCCGCCGGTCGGCGCGATCAGCAACGCGTTATGGCCCGCTTCGACCGCCGCCAGCATGTCGAGCTGGTGGGCGAAGGGTTGCCAGCCGCGCCCGGCGAACCAGTCGGCGATCGGTTCGGGCAGGGTCGCGGCGGGAGTGGGTACAGCGCGCTCGGCCATGAAGCCGAGTATAAGCCGCGGCTCTGCCGGCGCCAGCGACGGCATTGCACGACGGCCGCCGCAGGCTATCCCAGGACGGATAGCCGGTTCCGAATCCTGGCTCTTGGCGCGGCCGAGGGGCCGTTAACGCATCGCCGGCGAAATCTGCGTCGGCCAATCGGCGAGCTCCCGTCGCGGCAGCGCCAATCAGGAGTCGGCCCAATAGACCGGGGCATGGTATGGATCAGGGTGCAAGACTAGCAACACCGCGTGACGAACACGAAGCCCCGGCCTCCGCGATGCCCATTCTCTATGAAAAGCCGATCACGGTGACGCCGGAGGCGCTGGACGGAAAGTCGTTCGCGCGGCCTGCCGACTACGGTTATGCGCGCGGCGCCCACATCGTGCCGATCAATGCGCCGCAGATCGTCGACGCGGCGGCGGCGTTTCCGGTGTTATTCACTGCGGCTGACCCGGTCATGACGGTCGCGGTGATGGGGCTGCGCGGCGGCGAAAACCTGTTCGTCGAGGCCGACGGTCAATGGGCCACCGGACATCCGGTGCCGGACTATATTCGCCGCTATCCTTTCATCCTGCGACAGGGCTCGGATATGCGCGGGTATATCCTGTGCATCGATTCGGCGTCGGCGATGATCGTCGACGGCGACGGCGAGCCGTTCTTCGAAGATGGCAGGAAAAACAAGCTGCTGGACGAGATCACCGAATCGTGCCTCGCCTATCAACGCCAGTCGGAGATCACCCACGCCTTGGCGGCGGCGATCGCGAACAGCGGCATTTTGGCCGCCCATGACGACGTCTATACCCTGCCCGGCGGACGCAAGATCAAGCTCGATGGCTTCCGCGCGGTCGACAAGGCGAAACTGGACCAACTGCCGGATGAGACGTTTCTCGAATGGCGGCGTAACGGCTATCTCGACTTTGTCTATCTCCACTTGGTATCGCTGCGCACTTGGCCGCGCCTGTTCCGGCGGATGGCGCTGCGCCAGGCCGCTGAAGCCGCGGAGACTTGAGGCGGCGTTCGCCGGCGAAGCAAGCCCGACACGCGTCCGGCTCCGACTCCGGTAACGGCCCGTGACGATTTTCAGCGAAGCGACGCCAATCGCGGATATTCCGAGTCGTAGAGTTGGTATTCGCCGCGAAGTAACTATATCCTGCCACAAACATGGGTCTCCGACTTCTGGGTAGGCAACCGCCTCAGCGGGCGCCAAAGCAACGATTTTCCATCGGCGGTTCCCGGACCCGGGCCGCAACGACTGTGGAGGACAAGTGCATGAGACCTGCCCTGACGGCGATCCTGGTGGCGGTGGCGATGGGCTTAGCGGCCAACGCCGGCGCGGACACCTTGCAAACGATCAAGAAGAGCGGCGAGATCAAGGTCGGCTATCGCGATGATGCGCCGCCATTCTCATTCAAGAATTCGGTCGGCGAAGCCTCGGGCTACTCGGTTGGCCTGTGCAAGGCTGTGGCGGCCGCCGCCAAGGATGAACTGGGTATGAGTGAAATCAATATCAGCTATATCCCGGTTACCACCGAGGGCCGTTTCGAAGCGATCCAGAACGGCAGCATAGATATCCTGTGCGGCGCCACCACGGCGACGCTTTCGCGGCGGGCGCTGGTCGACTTCTCGCTGCCGATCTTCGTGACCGGGGCCGGCGTGTTGACCCGGTCGGATGGGCCCGACAGCTTCGAGGCGCTGGCCGGGCACAAGGTCGGCGTGCGCGCCGGAACGACCACCGAGGAATTGCTCCAGAGCGCTATCGGCGAACTCTCGGTCGACGCCGAAGTCGTCCCCGTCGAGAACCACGTCGACGGCCTCAAGAAACTCGAGACCGGAGAAATCGAAGCCTATTTCGCCGACCGGGCGATATTGATCTTCCTGGTCGCGGGGAGCGACAACCGAAATAATCTTCGTGTACTCAACCAGCTGTTTTCGCACGAGCCCTATGCGCTGGCTCTACGCCGCGGCGAAAGCGATTTTCGGTTGCTCGTCGATGGCGTGTTGAGCCGCATATTTCGCTCGGCGGCGATCGTGACCTTGTTCCAAAATTCCTTTGGCGGCGCCGAACCCGGCGACCTGATGAAGGCGATGTATTTGATCTCGCCGCTTCCCGAATAGAGCCTCCGAGTATGATTTAGCTGCCGTCGACTGGGCGCTTCCGCGCGTGGCGGCGCTGTCTCCCCGCCAAGGGCATGCTCGTATTGATGGTTTTCCACCTCGCGATCACGCCGGCCAATGACTGATCGAAAACGGCACAAATCTGGTTCGCGTCGTGCTTGTTTTCCGTGCCGCAGGCCCTAGCTTATTGGGATTGAAAACCGACCGAAACGACCCATCGAATAAGGGAGGACAGAATGAAAACGAAATGCGCAGCCGTTCTTGCGAGTCTAGTGTTGGTATTTGGCGCCTCGTCGGCGCTGGCCCAGCAACACGAGATGAGCTTTTTCATAACCAGCGTCGGTGTGGGCAATGGCGCCGACCTCGGCGGCCTGGAAGGCGCCGACGCCCATTGCCAACAGCTTGCCGAGGCGGTTGGTGCCGGCGGCCAGACCTGGCGCGCCTACCTCAGCACGGAAGAGCCCGACAAGCGCGGCGTCTTCGCGCGCAGCCGGATCGGCATCGGACCATGGTACAATGCGCGCAACGAGCTCATCGCGAGCGACCTCGACGAATTGCACATCAGCCCCAATATCTTTCAGCGCACGGCCCTCGACGAGAGCGGGAACCCGGTCAAGGGCCGTTATCACGACGTCAACGAACACGACATCCTGACCGGTACCCAGGTCGACGGCACGCCGTTTTGGCCCGACGATGCCGATAACACCTGCAGCAATTGGACGAGTAGCGGCGAGGGCAGCGCCCAGGTCGGCCATCACGACCGGCATGGCGGCGGCAACACGTCGTGGAATTCGGCCCACGCAACGCGCGGCTGCAGCCAGGACGCGCTGAAAGGCACTGGCGGTGCCGGGCTGTTCTACTGTTTCGCAGCCGACTAACTCTGTGAATTTGACGGTCTGCCGGTCCCCGACGGACGGTCATGAATTCGGACGCATTCGGCGCCGTAGCCCCAATCATGGGCTGCGGCGCCGGTGCTCCGGGACTAGAGGCTTAGGCTAAAAGCTCTTCTTCGAAGGGAAATTGCGACAGGATTTCGATGCCATCGGATTTGACCAGCACCTGCTCCTCGAGCTTGACGCCTTCGCGGCCGCCTTCATAGCCGGCATAGCTCTCGACGCAGATCACCGTATCCGGCCGAATGACACCGTCGTATCCCTTCGAGTCCCAGTTCTCGGGAAACGGCACGCGGGGGTATTCGTCGCACAGGCCGACGCCGTGGATGACGCTGGAATAGCCGCGGCAGCCGGCGGGCTTTTTGAATGCCCGCTCGCTGATCTCGCGGAACGTCGTGCCCGCCTTCAGCAGCCCGAGGTTGTGCTGGAGTTCCTCATGGGAAAGCGTGTAGAGGCCGCGCTGCTCGGCGGTCGGCCGGCTCGGCCCGCAATGATAGGTCCGTGAGATATCGGCACAATAGCCGAAGGGCCCGATCATGTCGGTGTCGAAGGCGACAAGATCGCCATCCTCGACCGGCCGCTCGCTGGCCTCACACGGCCACGGGTTGGTCCGCGGCCCCGAGGCCAGCAGGCGAGTATCGTGCCAGTCGCCGTCGTTGGCCAGGTTGGCATAGTTCAGCAGGCCCCAGAGCTGGTTTTCGCGGACACCGGGACGAAGCGCCTCCTTCATCTTCGCCATGGCGTGCTCGGCGACCGCGATCGACCACTTCATGCAGGCGATTTCCTCGGCGGATTTTATCAATCGTGCGTCTTCCATCAGGCCTTGTGCGTCGAGCACGTCGAGGCCTTCCTGGAGCAGCGCCTGGGTCGCCAGCGGGCTGACATATTCGACCGCGATACGGCGGTCGTCGGCGCCGATTTCCGCCATCAACGCCTTCATGTCGCGGCCGAACAGACGCGCCTGCTCGTCGATGTTGGGTCCGCCGATAAAGGCGCTGAGATTGCGCGCCGGTCGCGCTTCGTCGATGACGCTGTCGCCGCCGGTCGCCGGCGGGGCGTAGCCGCCATAGGCGATGACCGGACCCGCCGCCGGGATCGCCAGGTACATGTAGGGTACGTGCGATTGGAAGGTCGGAAATTCGCGCAGGTCGGCGGCATAACGGAGGCTGACCGGATTGAACAGCACACAGAGCGGAATGCCGCGGCGCGCCAGCTCGCCGCGCACCCGGTCGAGCCGATAGCGCACCATCTTTCCGGTCTCGATATCGGGCAGCGGGCGAATATCGGCCAACCGGCTCCAATCGTCATTGAGGGCGAAACTGTCAGCGGTCATGTGCCAGTCCTCGGTTCAGCCAAAGTGCCGCCCGAACGATAGGAGATAAGTGCTGCTTTGCAAAGAAACGGTCGGCCCAGGCGCCGCTTCTACTCCCCGCCCTCTTCCTTCTTAAGCGCCTCGAGTTCCTGCTGGCGCCGGGCCAGCTTTTCGTCGGCCAGCTTGTAGGCGTAATAGTACTTGTTGATGTTGGCGACATAGACGACCGGCTGTGAACCGATTCGCTCGAGGGTGATGCGGGCAACATTGTTGAACCACTTGTTCGGGTCCAACCCGGACTTCGCGGCCGCCTTTCGCATTTTTGCGATATTGCCCGGCCCGGCGTTGTAAGCCGCTAGCGATAGGCGCACGCCCGACTCGGGTTCGATTTCCGCGCCGGAAAAGTAGAAATCGCGCAGGAACGCGAGGTATTTGACTCCCGCGTGCACGTTGTTCTCGGCACTCTTGATATCGGGAATATTGACGTTCTTGTCCCGCGCCGTGCTGGGTTTGATCTGCATCAGGCCCTCCGCGCCCTGCTTGCTGCGGCGGGACTGGTCGAACCCGGATTCCTGATACGACAGGGCCGCGATCAACTGCCAATCGAATCCGTACTCCTCGGCGTACTTCTTGAACAGCTCGTCGTACTTGTCGAGCTTCTTCTGTTCGGCCGGGGTCACCGGGTTCGTCACCCACTTGGTATTCTCGAAGTATTTCTTGAACAGGATATTGCCCATCCGGCTGCCGCGGCGATGCTTGGCGACGAACGCGTTCAGGCTCTTTAGCAACTCCGGACTGTCCTGCCGGATCGCCCAAGCGATCCAGCCCTCCTTGTTGACCGCGATCTCGGGATAGGGCTCGATTTCGGGCAGCACGCTCGACCAGATTTCCGCGATATGGTTGTCGACCACGGTCATGTCGATGATACCGGCATTGACCAGCTGCAGAATATCCTCGGCCTCGAATTCGGACGGCGCGGTCTGGATGCCGATGGCGACCAAACCGCGGCCAACCATATCATCGCTGACCCTTTTGAGGCTGGGAATATAGGAACTACCGGCAACGACATAGATATTCTTGCCCGACAGGCTGTCGAGGTTCCGCAATCCCTTTACCGACTTGTTGGCGACGACGATCTCGTCGACCGCGGGCATATAGGGCTTCGTAAATTGCACCTTTTCGGCGCGTGTCGGGGTCTCCGTCATTCCCGCCGCGATGATATCGCCGCGCCCTTCGCGAAGCGCCGGGATCAGATCGTCGAAGGGCACCGGAACGTAAACCATCTCGATGCGGTTGCCGCGCTTGGTCTTGCCGTTGAGGAATTTCCCGTACTCGTCCATCAGCTCGTATTCGAAGCCGTGATTACGGCCGGCGGCGATGAAGAAATTTGTCATGCTGTGGCTGACCAGGACGCGGATAAACCGCCGATCTTTCATGGCCGCGAAATCACCGGTCCACGGCTCGTTGGCCAGATTCATGATGGCTTCGGTGTCGAAGGTTGCCGGCGGCTCGTCGGCTGCGCGTGTCGGCGACGGGCCAACGAGTGCCGGCAGATAGACCATGAGAGCAACGATCAGCGCGCGGATCATCCAGCCGCCGGCTAAGCGAATTGTGCACCCTTCGATTGCCATCGACCGGTTCCGTCCCCGCGATTCGTCCCCGTCATTGTTACAGGGATGGGTCGAAGCATCAATCCCGGCCAAGGTCGGTCCGGGAGGCAAGCCCGTGTCGCGCCGCCGTCTCAGCCCGGCGCGCGCGCGAGTGTCGCCGTCGCGGTCATTGCCGTTTCTCCGCCGGGCCCGGTCGCGATCAACGTACAGGCGTCGCCGGCCGCCGCCGGGCCGCCGGCGACTTCGAACGGCGCGGTATCGAAAAGCGGGGCGCGGGCACGAAAGGCGAAGCTCTCGAGGGCACGGCCGTCGTTGCTGTCACGGCACAGCTCGGCCAGATAGGTCGCGATCAGCGGGCCGTGTACGACCAGTCCGGGGTAGCCCTCCTCCCGCGTCGCATAGGGCCAGTCGTAGTGGATACGGTGGCCGTTGAAGGTCAGCGCCGAATAGCGGAAAAGCATCACCGGTCCGGGCGTGATCCGTCGCCGCCAGGGCAGTCCCGAAACCTCGGCAGGCGCCCGTTCTCCCGGTCGCAAGGCGACGGCTTCGCGGTAGACGATGTCCTGTTCTTCCTCGATGGCCACGCCCGCCGCGGTCGAGATCAGGTGACGAACGGTGACGAATACCAATTCACCGCTGGAGCCGGTCTTGGGCGTGACGGCGGCAATCTCGGCGCGGCGTTCGATCGCCTCGCCGACGCGCACCGGACGCCGGAACCACAGCCGGCCGCCGGCGAACATGCGTTGCGGCAGCGGGACCGGTGGCATGAACCCGCCCAGCGCCGGATGGCCGTCGGGCCCGACCTCGGAAACGCGCACGATCGGGGCATGGAACATCCAGTGCCACAGCGGCGGCAGCGGATCGCCGTCTTGCGGTGGCGGGTCGTCGCGGTCGAGCGTGGCCGCCATCGCCGCGACCTTCCTCGCCGTTACCACGTCTTGGGTTGTCTCGGCGCGTCCGACCCATTCCGCGAGCCGTTCGAGGTCCGGTTTCATCCCTCACCCCGGTCGCCGAATTCGGCACGAAGGGCGGCACCATGTTCGTTCAAACCCGGCACCGGACCGAACAGGCGATCGCCGTCGCCGTCCCGGATCGGATCGCCGACCGCGTCGACAATGCCCGCCGGTGTCGCCACCGGCGACCGCCGCAGTTGCGGGTGGCGGCAAAAATCTTCCATTGAATTGAGGTTGCCGAACGCGATGCGGCCCCGCCGCAGCCGATCGATCAGTGTCGCGTGATCGATATCGCCGATCACCTCCCTGATGATCGCTTCCAACGCCTCCCGGTTTTCCGTCCGCGCCACATTGCCGCCGAAGCGCGGCTCGGCAGCCATGGCCGGGCGTTCCAGCACGGTCGCGCAGAAGCTTTCCCATTCCCGTTCGTTCTGGATCGAAATGACGACGTCGCGCTCGTCGCGGGTGCGAAAGACGCCGTAAGGTGCGATCGACGGATGGTTCAGTCCGATGCGCTGGGGCGTGATTCCGGCTTGGTCCTGAAACAGGAACGGAACCGACATCCAATCGGCGATGCTGTCGAACAGCGAAACCTTGATGCCTTTGCCCCGCCCGGTCGTGGCGCGCTCGTAAAGCGCCTCCAGAATGCCGACCAGCGCATACATACCGGCCGAGATGTCGACCACCGATACGCCGACCCGGCCGGGGCCCTCGGCGCGGCCGGTAATCGATGCCAGACCCGACTCGGATTGGATCAGCAGGTCATAGGCCTTCATATCGCGATAGGGACCGTCTTCGCCATAGCCGCTGATGTCGCAGGTGACGAGGCGCGGATGGCGGGCGCGGAGGGCATCGGAATCGAAGCCGGCGCGCGACGCCGCGCCGGGCGCCAGGTTCTGTACGAAAACATCGGCGCCGGCGATCATCCGCGTGAGGAGCGCCGCGTCGTTCGGCTCCTTGAGGTCGAGCTCGATCGATTCCTTGCCCCGGTTTAGCCATACGAAATGGCTGCTCAGGCCTCGCACGACGTCGTCGTAGCCGCGGGCGAAATCGCCGCCCGGACGTTCGACCTTGATCACCCGAGCGCCGGCGTCGGCGAGGCGCGACGTGGTGAACGGCGCCGCCACCGCCTGATCGAGGGAAACCACCAAAACACCTTCCAACGCCCCCGCCATCAATATGATCTCGGCAGGCCCAGAACATGCTCGGCGACGTAGGCCAGGATCATGTTGGTCGAGATCGGCGCGATCTGATAGAGGCGGGTTTCACGGAACTTGCGCTCTATGTCGTACTCGACCGCGAAACCATAGCCGCCATGGGTCTGCAGGCACATCTCGGCGGCCTGCCACGACGCTTCGGAAGCGAGCAGCTTGGCGATATTGGCCTGCTCCCCGATCGACCGGCCGGCATCGAACAGGGCCGCCGCCTTGCGCACCATCAGATCGGCCGCTTCGGTCATCGCGTAGGCTCGGGCGATGGGAAACTGGACGCCCTGGTTCTGGCCGATCGGGCGGCCGAAAACATGGCGCTCGGTGGCGTAGCCGGTCGCCTTGGCGATGAACCAACGAGCGTCGCCGATGCACTCGGCAGCGATCAGGACCCGTTCCGCGTTCATGCCGTCGAGCACGTAGCGGAACCCCCTGCCCTCCTCGCCAACTAGGTTTTCGGCCGGGATGCGCAGATCGTCGAAGAACACCTCGGTCGTGCTGTGGTTGATCATGGTCGCGATCGGTTTCACGGTCAGGCCGTCGCCGAGCGCCGAGCGCATATCGACGAGGAAGGTCGAGAGGCCCCCGGTGCGTTCGGTCGCCTCGTCGCGCGGCGTCGTTCGCGCCAGCAGCAGCATGAGATCGGAATGCTCGGCCCGGGAGGTCCAGACTTTCTGCCCGTTGATCACATATTCGTCACCGTCGCGGCGGGCCGTCGTACGCAAGCTCAACGTGTCGGTACCGCTGGTCGGTTCGGAAACGCCGAATGCCTGGAGGCGCAATTCCCCCGAAGCGATCCGTGGCAGCCAATCCTGTTTCTGCGCTTCCGAGCCGTGCCGCAGAATGGTTCCCATGATGTACATTTGCGCGTGACAGGCGGCGCTGTTGCCGCCGCTCTTGTGGATCTCTTCGAGGATCGCCGACGCCGCGCGCAGGCCGAGGCCGCTGCCGCCATAGGCCTCGGGTATGAGAACCGCGAGATAGCCGCTCTCGGTCAGCGCCGCGACGAATTCGGTCGGGTAAGCGCGTTCCGCGTCCAGCCGGCGCCAATACGCGCCCGGAAAATCGGCGCACAGCGTGCCCACCGACGCTCTGATCCGATCGAGGTCCGATTCACCGATATCAGGTTCCGGGGGCAGTGCGTCCGTCATCGGTTCGCCGTGCTTGCTGCGAGGCGATCGATCATAGTGCTTCGCCACGGTCGCGTCATGTCGCCCGGTTCACGATTGTTGGGCATAGGGCTGGGAGGATAATAAATCGTCAGCCATGGTATCCGGCGTGCCGATATGCTCGGGACGGATGCCGACCGCGATGAGCCGGCCGGCAATACGGCGCAGCCAGGGAACCGATCGCAACATACGGAACGGGAGCGGCGTGGTGACCTCGCCCCGCCCGGCGAGCACTTCCTTGATGATGCTGTTCTGCATGGCGAGCTGAATGCGCTGAGTGACCCGGGTCGGAAACATCCGCCGCCGTTGCACTTGGCGCAAGTGGTCGTCTGTCACGACTTGCGCGCTCAGCGGTGCGGCGAGGATATTTGCCGCCGCGACCGCATCCTGTATGGCGAGGTTGATGCCGACCCCACCGATTGGCGACATCGCATGGGCGGCATCGCCGATACACAGAAGCCCGGGCCGCCACCATTGGCGCAATCGGTCGACGCGCACGGTCAACAGCTTGATATCGTCCCAGTCCGTGAGCAGGTCGACCCGGTCCGCCATGAACGGCGCGATCGCCGCCATGCTTTCGCGGAACGCCGGCAATCCCTGACGGCGAAACTCATCATAGCCGCCCTTCGGAATGAGGAAGGCGCATTGCCAATAATCGCCGCGGTCGATCAGCACCAGGATCCGTCCGCTAGCGGCGCGAAAGTTTGGATCGCTGCCGTCGGTGGGGCGGCGCGGGAGACGGGTCCACAACACGTCCATCGGCGCGCCGAGATCCACGACTTCGAACCCGGCACATTGGCGCACGGTAGAGTGGCGGCCATCCGCCGCGACGACGAGATCGGCGCGAACCTCCAGCGCGCCATTCGCGGTTTCGGCGCGGACGCCGACGACGCGGCCGTCCGCCTCGATCAGGTCTACGGCCTCGGTCCGGGTCAGCAACTCGTAGCCGGGATAGCGCCGGCCCTGCGCGGCGAGGAAGTCCAGAAAATCCCATTGCGGCATCAGGGCGATGTATTTGCACCGCGTCGGCAGGTGCGCGAAATCGATAACGGCCGGACTTGCGGCGCCGAAATAGGCGGCGAACTGGTGGGATTCCTGGTGCGGCAGCTTAAGGAACCGATCGAGCAGGCCAAGCTCGTGCATCAGCTCCAGTGTTGATGCATGAATGGTATCGCCGCGGAAATCCCTGAGGAAATCGGTATGCTTTTCGAGCACAACGATTTCGACCCCGGCGCGCGCGAGGAGCAGGCCGAGCACCATCCCCGCGGGCCCGCCGCCGACAATGCAGCACCGCGTCTCGAGCCGTCGTGTCGGCCTGGTGTCACTCATGGCCGGGGCTCCCTTACCGAACCATGCCGGCGCAGGCCTCGGCATCGTGACACGCCTTTTGGCGGGCCATGTGCTCGAGATAGTCGACGGCGCGGGTAACGTCCTTCGCGGCCAGGACATCTTTGAAACTCGGCATTTTGGATCCGGCGCGAAAGCTGGGTACGTCGTGGATGAACGCCTCCAGCACCGGACGCTGCAAATATTCGGTGATGTTGCGGGGAACGTTTAGCTCGGGAGCCAAATCACCACCGGACAGGTTCACCGAATGGCATTGCAGGCAATAAGTCTTGAAGACATAGAAACCTTCACGAACAGCGGCGTTGGGGTCCTTTGGCACCGCCGCGCCAAAGACGTCGCTGAAGGGCTGAACGGCGATCTTCGCCAATTGATAGGGCCACGAGTACGCCCAATTGCTAGGGTCCTGTTTCGGCCAGACAAGGTAATAGGGCGCCGGCGTGATAGTCTGTTTGCCATGCGTGAACGGCACCCATTTTTTGCCCGCCGGCGCGTCGAGGTCGCGGAACGCGACGACCCCGTTCGCCGCCAGGGCTTCGTCGAGTCCCATCGTCGCACGGTAGCCGTCCTCGGCGGTGAAAACGATTTCGGCGCCGCCGCGTCGCAAGTCGTCGAGCTTGGGGATGAGCGCCAGCAGATTACGAAGCGGATAACCGCTGTAGTGCTTCGCCTTATGGTAGACGATGTCGTTTTCGGTCTTGATATCGACCGAAGCCGGCATCCGGCCTTGCGCCGCCAATTGATGGAGATCCAGCGTGGCAGCGTCGTCATTGGCGCGCGTCGATTCCGCCGCCAACGCCATAGCCGACAACACGAAAATACCAATCAAACACCGGGATACGGTCGAATTAATCTGGCGCATCGAAATCCTCTCCTCGGTTCCCGATAAAGTCGAGTCCCGATCGGTGGAACGCGTGTTAGTGAACCCGATGCGCCCAATCGCCGCAAGGGACTCCGAGCGCGATTAACCGATCGGAAACCGCCTATTGCTAATCTCATATTTACCGTAGCCGGGCCGGCTCGCGAAAATTCGGGGTGGACGGTCACGGGTTGCAGACGAAAGCCGAACGAGGAGGTCGGCAATGGCAGTGGTGATCGATCGCGAAGCGGATACCAACCGCAGCTATCAGGAAAAGCTCGCGGCCTCCCTTGTCGCCTGCATGGGCATCGATGGCGCGGTCCAGGCCTGCCTCGAAAACGCCTGGCACGGCGTGCTCGACTATGTGCTTTCGTTCGACGCCGGAGCAACCCGGAAACCCTAGCGGCGGGCTCAGCCGCTGATGGCGACGCCGAGCAGGCGGCCGACGCCGAAAGCCACGCCGGCCGCGCCAAGGCCAAAGACGAGCTGACGCAAGCCGCCGCGCCACAAACCGAGCCCGGTGAGCCGGGTCGGAATCGCGCCAAAGGCGAAAAGCGCGATGCCGCTGAGGACAATGCTGCCGAGGATCGCCTCTACGCCGTCGACAAGAATAAACGGCAGGATCGGGAAAATGGCGCCGGTCGGAAATAATAGGAACGATGCCCGGGCGGCCGACCATGGCGAACCGCCGAGATCGTGCGGATCGATCTGAAGCTCCTCTACCGACAGGGTGTGGATCGCTCGCTCTCGGTTGGCGAGTTCGCGCTCGGCGACGGTTGCCGCTTCCTCCGCGGTCAACCCACGCGCCTGAAAGATCGCCACCAACTCGGCCCGCTTCTGGTCGGGGCGATTATCGAATTCCCGGCTCTGGCGCGCGATCTGCGCCCCATAGAGTTCGCGGGAGTTATGGACCGAAATCCATTCTCCCATGGCCATCGAACAGGCCCCCGCGAGGAGGCCGACCAACCCCGTAACCAACACCGTTTCGCGGGCGAAATCGGCGCCCGCCACGCCCATCACCAAGCTGAGGTTGGAAACCAAGCCGTCATTGGCGCCGAGAATGGCGGCGCGCAGGGTGTTGCCCTTGTCCGCCGTATCCAGCTCGGTGGGGTCGATCGGTACGGCCTCGGATGAACCCTTGGACATCGGCGGTTTACTCCCGGTTTGCGGCTCGGATGGGGATCGCATACCGCCAATATCGGCCCGGCACTGAGATCCAGTTACCTTGGCCGCCGCGGCATGGGACCGCTTGTCGGCGATTTTAGTTTGCGAATCAGGGCCGGAAAACGACAATTCCTTTGTACCAGCGCGTCACATAATCCAAGATTGGGCGAGTCTGGGAAAAGGGAACCCGTTGGACTTGGCGCCAATGAAACGAAATTCTTCGATCATCGACCACACCAAACGGGGGCTCGGTGCCGACTCGAAGCGAGTCGACGTCGAAATCGAACTCAAGCTGAGTGCGGCGCCGGAAGTCCTGAGCGCGCTGTGGGAGAGCCAATGTTTCTCCGGACCGACGACCGAATGCCGCCCGCGCGGCAGGTTCGACAACATCTATTACGACACCACCAAGAACCGCCTGCACCGACGCAACATTTCGTTTCGCGTTCGGCGCGCGGAAGGCCGGTTCGAACAGGCCGTCAAGTTTAGCGAACACCAAAGCGGCGCGATCCAGGACCGTCTCGAGTGGCAATGGATATTGCCCGGCCCCCAGCCCAGCCTCGAGCTCATCACCGACCCGGCACTGCGCGAAAAGCTCGGGCCGTTTCGACCCGGCGATCTGCGGCCGGTGTTTCGCACCACCTATCGCCGTGACACCAGGCGGCTAACGTTCAACGCCCAAGGCAGCAAACCGGTATCGGTCGAAGCGGCCCTCGACATCGGCGAGATCCAAGCCGGAAAACGGTCCCTACCGATCGCCGAGATCGAGCTTGAGCTGATCGATGGCCCGCCATCGGCCATCCTCGACTTCGCCCTTTCACTATTCGATCAGGTGCCGGTACGCGTCGAGCCGCTGAGCAAGTCGACCCGTGGCTATGCGCTCGCCGTCGGCAAGGCCCCGGTGCGGACGGGCGGCTGGGTCACCGACCTGAATCCCGATCGGCCCCTCGATGATGCGATCGAAGTCATCTTGTCGAAATGTTTCAATCATTGGTTGATCAACGAGACCGCGGCGGTCGATGGCACCAATACCGAGGGCGTCCATCAGGTGCGGGTGGCGACACGCCGCATGCGGTCGATGCTGAATGTGTTCAGGAAGGTGGTGTCGCCCGATCACGCGCTTTGGCTGTCGAGCGAGTTGAAGTGGCTGGCCCGTGGTCTCGGACCTGCCCGCGACTGGGATGTGTTTCTCAACGACATGCTGGCGCCGGTGCTCGAAGACTACGAGAACGACGACCGGCTGCTCCGCCTCAAGGAGATCGCCGAGAGGGAGCGTAGACGAGCCTATGACGCGTGGCGGCGGACAGTGCGGTCGCGCGACTATGCGGGTCTGGTCTTGACCCTCGCGGCCTGGCTCAATCGCCGGGGATGGAACGATGGAGCGCGCGGAAAGACGGCGCGTCTGCTCGCCGCGCCGGTACGAGATTACGCCTGCGACCATCTGGCCCGCCGCCGTAAACGGCTACTGAAGCGCGGCCGGCATTTCGAGACCTTGACCGACCGCGACCTTCACCGGTTGCGCATCGGGCTTAAAGACTTGCGCTCCACGATAGAGTTCTTTGGCGCCGTAATGCCGCGGCGAAAATTTCGACGTTGCCGCAAGTCACTGATATCCTTGCAGGATCAGCTCGGCCATCTGAACGATATTAGGACCCTGCGGTCATTGACCGAAAAGCTTCAGCTGGCCTGCGACGACGCGAGAGAGCTGCCGGACTTGGTCACGGCATCCGAGCGCGTTATCGGTTGGCACAGCAGGCGGACGCCTGATTTTCGCGCCGAGGCGGCGGAACGGTGGCGCGGGTTCGGCACCGAGCCGCTGTTCTAGCGCGCTATCTGTTGGTTTTGGTCGTAGTCGTGGGTTCCGCGGTGTCGGGTTTGTGGGCGCCTGTTGGGGGTATGTTGCGGGGCCCTCAATCGGCTCGAATTGCGATCAGGCCTGATGCCAACTTTCAGCCGATTGCCGATCAACAAACCACTCGAATTGTTGTGCTTTAGTAGATGGGTCGTGGAGTCCGCTGTGTGGAGCGAACGCGTCACCGCCGACAGACTCCTAGGGCCAATCGACATTCAGGATTCATTTTTGCGGTGATGTGTGATTCATAGGCCTCCAGATTCGATGATCTGGAGGCCGACGGATGAACAAGCGATATGAACTGACACCCGATCAGTGGCGGCGTATCGAGGATCTTG